>JASFRY010000019.1:0-19351 GCA_050114675.1 Gemmatimonadota bacterium
CCTGGCCAGGCCCGCCCCCGTCGTGGACGTGGAGAGCCCCGAGGAGCGTTTCCTCGCCCGGCTGCGGGAGACCCTCGAGGCCAACCTCGCCGACGAGGACTTCGACGTGCGGGCGCTCGCCCGCGCCGTGGGCGAGAGCCGCTCCAACCTCTACCGGCGGGTGGACGAGCTGGTGGGAGAGACACCGTCGCAGCTCATCAAGTCGGTCCGGCTCGAGCGGGCCGAAGCCATGCTCCGTGCCGGTGCCGGATCGATCCAGCAGGTGGCGTACGCCGTGGGCTTCAAGAGCGTCTCCCACTTCAGCCGCAGCTTCCGGGAAAAGTTCGGCGTCTCGCCTTCCCGGCTCGAGGACCGCGCCTCCCGGTAGGCCGTAGGCCCGGTCCCGCCCCCTCCCGGGAGCGTCCCGGCGTCCCGGATCCTTGCCTCTCCGTCCCACGGGACGTCTCGGCAAACCCCCGCAACCTCCGTGTTACCGCCGTCCGCGGCCGGTGCGGCATTGTCGCCCCGTGCAGCGGCGGGTCCCTCGTGACGCCGCCCCGACGAACCCGGACGGAGGCCAGGCCATGCGACGGAGAGATCCCGAGGGACTCACGCTCCTCGTCGTCGACGACGATGCGGACCTCCGGCTCTACGTGCGGCAGTGCGTCTCGGGCGCAATCCCGTCCTTCGCCCGCGTCCTGGAGGCCGCCGACGGCGTGAGCGGTCTCGAACTGCTCGCGGCGGAACCCGTCGACATGGTCGTGTGCGACGTCGTCATGCGCCGCATGGACGGTCTCGAGATGTGCCGCCGTTTCCGGCTGGATCCGCGGTCGGCGGGAACGCCGATCCTGCTCATGACCGGCACGGACGCGTTCGAGGACACCCTCCGTCGCGCGCGGGATGCAGGCGCCGACGGCGTGGTGCCGAAGCCCTTCAACGCGAGCCGGCTGCGGGCCGCCATCAGAGAGGCCATGCAGGCTCGGGGGGTGGCGGAGCGCCCGCCGTGACGCCCGCGGATGCGCCAACGCGCCAGAAGCACCGTCCTCACCAGGATTCTATTCCCAACCCAATGGAGGTTCCCATGTTCAGGTTCCGCAAGCTGCCCCTTCCGCTGATCGCGGTGATCGCCCTGGCCGCCTGCCAGGACGACAGTCAGCCGACGGCCCCGCTCATGCCCCCCGCAAACCGCTCGGTGATCGCAGTGCCCGAAGGGGCTTCGCTCCCCACGGTGAGCGCCGGGCTCAACAATCACACGTGCGCGATCAAGAGCGACGGCACCGTGGTCTGCTGGGGGTTTGACAGCTACGGTCAGGCGACCGTCCCCGCCGATCTCGGACCGGCGACACAGGTGGACGCGGGCGGCGATCATCACACGTGCGCGCTCGAGGGCGACGGCACCGTGGTCTGCTGGGGGGGCGACTACTACGGCGAGACGGATGTCCCCGCCGATCTCGGGCCGGCGACGGGGCTGAGCGTGGGCTACAGTCACACGTGTGCGGTCAAGAGCAGCGACGGAACGGTCGTCTGCTGGGGGGACGACGAGACCGGCCAGACGGATGTCCCCGCCGATCTCGGCCCGGTGACGCAGGTGAGCGCGGGCGGCGGGTACACGTGCGCGGCGAAGAGCAGCGACGGAACGGTCGTCTGCTGGGGGAACGACAGCACCGGCGAGACGGATGTCCCCGCCGATCTCGGCCCGGTGACGCAGTTGGACGGGGGCCTGGTTCACACGTGTGCGGTCGAGAGCAGCGACGGGACGGTCGTCTGCTGGGGGAACGATGCCTACGGCCAGGCGACCGTCCCCGCCGATCTCGGCCGGGTGACGCAGGTGAGCGCGGGCGTCTATCACACGTGCGCGGTGAAGAGCAGCGACGGGACGATCGTCTGCTGGGGGTCCGACAGCTTCGGCGAGACGGATGTCCCCGACCACGTGGGCATGGTGACGCACGTGAGTGCGGGCTCGTTCTACACGTGCGCGGTGAAGAGCGAAGGCTCGGTTGCGTGCTGGGGGCGTGACCGTGACGGTCAGACCGACGTTCCCGGAGAGGTCGTCAATGGTCCGGTGCTCACGCTCCCGGCCAACTTCACGGTCGATGCCACGAGCCCGGACGGCGCCATCGTCACCTTTACGGCCACCGCCTACGACGACGCGGACGGCAGCGTGAACGTGACCTGCGCGCCCGCGTCAGGGAGCTTGTTCTCCATCGGGAAGAGGACCGTTTCCTGCAGCGCGATCGACTCGGCGTGGAACGAGTCCAAGGGGTCCTTCAAGGTGACCGTGCTCAGCGCCGCCCAACAGCTGGACGCGCTCGCGGCCACGGTCGACGCCCTCTTCCTCGATGCTCCCGTCGGGAACAGCCTGACCACCAAGATCGCCAGCGCCCAGAAGTCGCTGGACAAGGACAACATTCCAGCCACGTGCAGTCAGCTGGACGATCTGCTGAGCCAGATCGCCGACTTCGAGTCGGCGGGCAAGCTGACCGCGGACCAGGCGGCCGATCTCACCGCGGACGTCACGCGGATCCAGGGGGCGCTCGGCTGCTGAGCGACGCCGACGCCCGGGCCCCGGGGGGAATGCTTCCCCCGGGGCCTGTGGCGAGGCAGGCTGGTGGTGGGCCAGCGGACGGTGCGGGTATCGGCATGACGGCGGCGGCCGACCTTGGACGGCCTTGACCCGACGCGGGCTCGACCAGATATCCAACCAGAGACGGTGCGTGCGTCTGGACGGGATGCCACCGACAGGACGCTCCCCGGCCATCCCCGGTTCACCCGGCTTCTGAGGAAGATGAACCTGGAGGACGCATCATGAATGACCAGCTTCGCCAGTTCCTCGCAGACATTCTCGACTGGGAGCAGGCACACGCCAGCTTCGACAGCGCCATCGCGGATCTTCCAGCGAGCCTGCGGGGCGAGCGGCCCCAGGGTCTCCCGTACTCGGTGTGGGAGCTGGTCGAGCACATCCGCATCGCACAGAACGACATCCTGGAGTTCTCACGCGATCCCGGGTACAGGGAAGACAAGAAGTGGCCCGAGGACTACTGGCCCGCGACGCAGGCACCGCCCTCCGACGATGCATGGAAGAGCAGCATCGACCGATACCACGGAGACGTGGAGGCCTTCAAGCGGCTCGTACACGATCCGGATTTCGATCTGTTCGCCACGGTGCCGTGGGGAAGCGGCCAGACCAACATCCGGGAGGTGGTGCTGGCCTTCGACCACACGGCGTACCACGTCGGCCAGATCGTGCTCGTGCGGAGGCTGCTCGGAGCCTGGAAGTAGCGCCGCCGCGGCGAGGGAACGCCAGAGGCCGGCCCCGGGGCCGCAATCGAGGGAGGAAGCATCCTCGGCGATGCCAGCACTCCCCCCCGGAGGCGTGTCCGTTTGGCCGAGGCCCTCCCGACTGCCTTCCCCTGAGAAGATGAGAAGAGGACCGACCCATGGAACCGTTTCGTCTGCATGTATACGCCTGTGACCAGCAGAAGGCGGAGGGAGCCCCGTCGTGCTCGGCGAACGGGTCCGCCAAGACCATCGACGCCCTCAGGCGCGAGATCGGAAGGCAGGGGCTGGCTGCGGAGGTCCAGGTGACGACGTGCGGGTCCCTCGGTCTGTGCACCCGGGGCCCGAACATGGTGGTCTACCCGGACGGGACCTGGTACTCGGGCGTCGGGCCGGACGACGTGGAGGAGCTCGTGCGCGAGCACTTCGGCGCCGGCCGCCCGGTGGCGCGGCTCCTGAGCGGTGAGGAGCCCGCGGTGCGCGCCGAGATCGACGGCAACAAGAAGAAGATGCTCGCGGCCTTCGCCGCACGTGAGGAGGCCGGCGCACTTCCCGATGACCTGCGCCAGGCGGTCAACGGGTTCCGGGAGAGCCGGGTGCTTTTGACGGCCATCGAGCTGGACGTCTTCACCAACGTGGGAGGCGGGGCGGATGCCGCCACGGTGGCCGGATCCCTCGGGACCGACCCCCGGGCGACCGAGGCGCTGCTCAACGCGCTGGTCGCCGTCGGCGTGCTGGAGAAGCGTGACGGCATCTTCCACAATACGCCAGTGGCGGATCGTTTCCTGACAGGGGGGAGCGAGCACGACTCGCGCGCCGCCCTCACGCACACGGTCCACCTGTGGTCCCGGTGGTCGACGTTGACCGAGTGTGTCAGGCGTGGAACGGCCCTCAGCCGGGACGAACGAAGCGATCCCGAAGTCGAGTGGACGGAGGCGTTCATCGCCGCCATGCACAAGAACGCTGCGGTGCGGGCTCCCCAGGTGGTTCGGGCCATCGGGCTGGAGGGCGTCCGCCGGGTCCTGGACCTGGGCGGCGGGTCCGGGGCGTACTCCATCGCCTTCGCGCAGGCAGGTGAAGACGTGCACGCAGACGTCTTCGACCTGGAGAGCGTAGTGCCCATCACCCGGCGACACATCGAGGAGGCCGGGCTCGCGGACCGCGTGGGCACCCGGGTGGGCGACCTTCTCGAGGACAGCTACGGGACCGGCTACGATCTGGTCTTCATCTCGGCCATCTGCCACATGCTGAGCCCCGACGAGAACCGAGCCATGCTGTCCAAGGCGTTTGCGGCACTGGCACCGGGCGGCCGGGTGGTCATCCAGGACTTCATCCTGAGCTCCGCCAAGACCGCCCCGAAGTCGGGGGCGCTCTTCGCACTGAACATGCTCGTGGGCACTCGCGCCGGCAGCGCCTACAGCCACGATGAGTACGCCGGGTGGCTGCGGGAGGCCGGATTCTCGGACCCGGGTCACGTGAGGCTGCCCGGGCCGACGGGCCTCATCGTCGCTACGCGAGCATAGCGTCGGAGGACTGCTGCAGGGTCGGCGTCGTCGCGCGATCCAGAGCGGCCGCGACCTGCTCAGCTTCCCGCGCTCGCCACCGTGTAGCGCGCGATGACGGGATAGTGGTCGCTGGTGGTGGTCCCGTAGTTGTCGATGTACGCGTCGGCCCGGAACGCCTCCACCGAGCCGGCCACGTAGGTCGCCATCTGCTCGTTGGTGTCGAGCTGGTGGTCGATCATGTCCGGGTAGCTCACCGTGGACGCGATGCCGGCGTCGGAGAGGGCCTCGGTGGGAAAGGCGTACGCCGCGGGGTCGTCGACGAAGTAGCGATACGGCGAGGGCTGGCCCGAGGTGATGGACGTGTCCACGTCGTCGTTGAAGTCACCGATGACCATGACGTGCTGCGTGGGATAGGTGGCGTCCAGGTATGCCTTGAGGGCCTGGGCTCCGGCATCGCGGCGGTCACGGCTGGCGGTGTCGCTGCCGGACTTGGCGTGGAGCACGATGACCACCAGATCCTCGGCCGAGCCGTTCAGCGCCACCGAGAGATGGAATTCCACCGGAGGACGCCCCGCGAAGTCGTAGTCGTGGGCGGTGAGGATCACCCGGGCGCTGTCGAGCGTGGCCACGGCGGTGCGCCACACCAGGGCCACCTTCTGCTCAGTGTCGCCGAAGTCGCTGTAGTAGGCGGGTCCGTCCACCACGGAAGGATCGTTGGCCAGGATGCCCGCATAGCCGGAGAGGTCCGATACGAGGGTAGCGAACTGGCCCGCGTCCACGACCTCCTCCAGCCCCCAGATGTCCAGGTCGGCACCGTCCATCACGTCGGCGACGTTCCGGAGCTGAAGCGCTTCGTCGGAAGGGCCGAAGTTGGTCGCGCCGAACCAGTCCACGTTCCAGTTGCCGATGTCCAGCGTGGTCGGCGTACCCTGAGCCGGTACGGCGGTCCGGGTCGTGTCGGGACCGGGTTCGATGCCGGGCCCGGGCTGGGAGGGACTCCCGCAGGCGGCGGCTCCCACGACGGACGCGCACAGCAGCGCGCCGGGAAGGGAACGGCGCTTCCGGAAGAGCATTAAGGTGATCCTGGATCGAGGGTTCTCGGCAGAGGGCTGCCGCCAGCGTCGGTCCCCTTCTCGGGCCCGGATGCGCTGGCCGACCACCAACGGTCACCAGGGGGGGCGGAGATGTCCAGGCGCCCCACGGATGAGGCGGCCAGGAGGCTCGGCTCTCGACAGCACCGGATGCGACTCTAGCTTCAGGTGAAGTCAGCCACGACTCCCGACCTCGAGATTCCCTGTCAAATGAAGCCCCTCATCCGCTCCATCGATGCCCTGGAGATCCTCGATTCCCGGGGCAACCCCACCATCCGCGTGAACGTCCACCTGGACAACGGTGTCACGGGCACCGCATCCGTGCCCTCGGGCGCGTCTACCGGCGAGAACGAGGCCGTCGAGCTCCGCGACGGCGACAAGGGCCGGTACGGCGGCAAGGGGGTGCGCACCGCCGTGGACAACGTCATCAAGATCATCGGTCCGGCACTGGTGGGGCGGGACCCGAGGGGGCAGGCGGAGCTCGATCACGCGATGATCGAGCTCGACGGAACCGAGAACAAGGCGAGGTTGGGCGCGAACGCGATCCTCGGCGTCTCCCAGGCAGTGGCCCGAGCCGCGGCGGACAGTGCCGGACTCCCTCTCTACGCGTACCTGGGGGGCTCCGGTGCAGTCCACGTGCCGGTCCCCATGATGAACGTGCTGAACGGCGGCAAGCACGCGGACTCGGGGCTCGACTTCCAGGAGTTCATGATCTTCCCCCTGGGTGCCCCCACCTTCGCCGAGGCGCTCCGCTACGGCGCGGAGACGTTCCACGCCCTCAAGAAGATCCTCGGGAAGCGCGGCTATGCGACGAGCGTGGGTGACGAGGGCGGTTTCGCGCCGCAGGTGAAGGCCAACGAAGAGGCG
The DNA here is from genome assembly GCA_050114675.1 of Gemmatimonadota bacterium. Classification (GTDB taxonomy): domain Bacteria; phylum Gemmatimonadota; class Gemmatimonadetes; order Longimicrobiales; family Gaopeijiaceae; genus SZUA-318. The sequence continues at coordinate 6,719 of JASFRY010000019.1, forward strand.
TGCGAGCTGATCGTCGAGGCCATCGAGGCGGCGGGCTATCGGCCGGGTGACGACATCGCCATCGCGCTCGATCCCGCTGCCAGCTCGTTCTACGAGGACGGCATGTACCGCCTGACCCGGAGTGGCCAGGGTGACAAGACTGCCGCCGAGATGACGGAGCTGTTCAGCGAATGGGTGGACAAGTATCCCATCGTCTCCATCGAGGACGGCCTGGCGGAGAACGACTGGGATGGCTTCCGGGAGCACACCGCAGCGCTCGGGGACCGGATCCAGATCGTCGGCGACGACCTCCTGGTCACCAACACGCGCTTCATCGCACGGGCCATCGAAGAGAAGAGCTGCAACGCGGTGCTCATCAAGCTGAACCAGATCGGTACGGTGACGGAGACCGTGGCCGCCATCCACATGTGCCGGCGGGCGGGGTGGGGCTTCGTGATCTCCCACCGGTCCGGCGAGACGGAGGACACGTTCATGGCGGACTTCGCGGTGGCGATGGGCGGAGGGCAGATCAAGACGGGATCGGCCTGCCGCTCGGAGCGCATCGCGAAGTACAATCGGCTCCTCGAGATCGAGCGGGAGCTGGGGACGGCCGCGGTGTTCGGCCGCTGAGCGCGACCGGCTGAGGGGCGAATCCCGGGGGGGAGGTCAGGGAGATACGTCGGCCAGGCGATCGAGCTCGGCCAGGCCCGCGTCGAGCTCAGCACGGCGATCCTGGGCGGCCGCCTGGGTCTGTTTCCGCAGTGCGGAGGCGCGGCCCACGGCCTCCACCAGCCCCTCCGTGCCGGCCAGGGTCCAGGTGCGTAGCTCCGCCGCGAACGTGCGCGCGGTCTCTCTCGCGCGGTAAAGCAGGTCACCCCTGACTTGCCCCGCTCCCATGTCCACGGCACGCGCCACCAGCCCCGGCACGCTCCGGCGTATCCATGCCCGGTACAGCCGGCGGGGGAGGAGGATACGCAGCATGTCCACGGTGAGACGCGGCGTCACCCCCTCCACCCGACGGTAGAAGCTCCCCGACTCCTTCAACGCCTCGATGCGAGGCTCTTCGGGGAGATCCACTCCGAAGGCGCTGCGGATCCACTCCGAGGCTTCACTGCGGGCCTGGAGGAGATCGTCCGACGCCCTGCCCATCTCCCCCAGGAGACCGTCCACGATTCCGGTTCCGTTTTGCTCCCACCAGGCATCCAGGACGCCCCAGGTCTGGTCCGCCAGCTCCTGGTCGAATCGTGCCGCGACCGCAGCGTTGGATGCTTCCGGCTCCGCAGAGCGGAGCGTGTCCACCAGCGCTTCCTCCATCGCACGTGAGCGAGACCGTGCATGGGCGAGCAGCCCATCACCCGCCCGTTCCACGATGTCCTCCACGGCCGCCATGACGGCCCTGGTTGCCCGGTCCGTGCGGCCCTGGAGTGACGCGAGGGTCGCGCGGAGGCCTTCGATCCGACCGTCCAGCTCCCGCTCTCCCATCTCGAGGGCGTGCCGTTCCACGTCGAGGCCGGCTCGCAGCTTCGCGGCGACGGCCCGCAACCGGCGTCCGGCCAGGTCCTCACGGACGCGCGCACCCTTCTGCGCGATGAACGACGCGACACGATCCCGGAGCGTCTCGACCATTCCCCCGGCGTCCTCGAGCGCCCGTCGTGCGGAAACCGGGATGATGTCGATGTCTTCCGCCGGCTGATCGAGGACGTCTGCCAGCACTTGCTGGTTGAAGGCGAGGACCTCCCGCCACTCGGGCTCGGTGACCCTGTCGATCTTGTTCAGCACGAACAGCAGGTGCGGGGTGAGCGCCGCCAACTCCCGGATGTACTCCGCCTCGGCCTCGCCCACCGGAGGATCGGGTGACAGCACGACCAGGCCGGCGTCGACACTCGGCAGGAATCCGTAGGCGCGCTCCGTCGCCCTGCGATCCGCCGAACCGATGCCGGGGGTGTCCACGAGGACCAGGCCGTCCTCCAGGAGGCTTGCCGGATAACCCACCTCGACGAGGCGCACATCCAGGGCGTTCCCCGGATTGCGGGCCTCGACCACGAAGTCCGCCAGCCGAGCGAATTCCGAGGGGCGAGTCTCCCCGTTCTCGTAGATCACGGTGAGGCACGGCTCGGGTGACCAGCGGACGACGGTGGACACCGATGTCACCGGCGCCACGCCTGACGGGAGCACGCTGCTTTCCAGGAGTGCGTTGAGCAGCGTGCTCTTGCCCCGCTTGAATTGCCCCAGAGCCACCATTCGGAGAAGATTCTCCTCCAACGGCTGGAGCGCGGTCCGGGCCTCCTCGGCGAGGGTCTCCTCTCCGAACCCCTCGGCGAGCCGTGCCACGCTGGCGAGGCCCCGGGAGAGGTGAGAGGACGTGCGGCTCACCGTCGTCGGGTGGTCGGGCTGCGCTTCCGCGGACGGGGGCCGCCGGGCGTCCAGGGCGGTTGGGGCGGTACCTGCACCGCTGCCCGGAAGCGGCGTGGAGCGATCCATGAGAGACTCCTGATACGCGGAGAGGGTCCGGTAGGAGTCATCAACCGCCTGGGCGGTGGTTCATGGCGAACTCCATCGCCTGGGTGGAGTCTGTAACGGAGCAAGAAGGTGGTCAAGGTCATGCCGCGGGGTGAGGAGCCGGGTCGAAGGAACCACCCACGACAGGTATGGAGGATTATCATGGATCTCGCGGGTAAGGTCGCGTTCGTCACGGGTGGTTCCGGAGACGTCGGCGCCGCGGTCAGTCGGGCATTGGCTGCTGCGGGTGCCGACGTTGCCCTCTCGTATATCGGAAACACTGACGGGGTCACGAGGACGGTCGACGCCGTCCAGGAGCTGGGTGGACAAGCCCTGGCAGTACAGCTCGACCAACGCGACCCTGCGGCAATCGAGACAGCGGCCCGACGGGTCGTGGACCATTTCGGGCGCGTCGACATCCTCGTGAACAATGCCGCCTGGAACATCGGCATCCCCTTCAAGGATCTCGACGCCCTCACGGCCGACGTTTGGGACCGGGTGCTGGAGACCAATCTGCGCGGTCCATTCCTGCTGGCCCGGGCACTCGCGCCGCACCTGCGCGAGCACGGGTGCGGGCGTGTCGTGAACATCGCTTCCATCGGCGGCGTGTATCCCATGAGCAGCAGCATCGCCTACTCGGCGAGCAAGGCGGGGTTGATCCACCTCACGCGCTGTCTCGCCGTCGCCCTCGCGCCGGACGTGACCGTCAACTGCGTGGCGCCCGGATTGATCGAGGGAACCCGCATGGCGAAGCGGCTGCCGGCCGAAGTGGTGGATGCAGCGCGGGAGCAGGTCGTGCTGGGACGGACCGCCAGCATCGTGGACATCGCGGAGCACGTGGTGACCTTCTGTCGTGCCGAGTCGGTCACCGGCCAGGTGATGGTGATCGACGGCGGCGGACCGGGCTGCATGCGCTGACACGCCACGGCGGTCGCCGAGCCGCCGTCGGGGTGGAACGACCCGTCCCTCAGAGCCCTCCGAGGAAGCCCAGAAGCCCCTCCGTCACCTCCCGTGGCGCCTCCTGCTGGATCCAGTGGCCCTTCCCCTCGACGATGACCTTGCCCCGGAAGTCCGTGCAGTGCGTCCCGGGGTCGGCGTAGAGGTCCGTGCCGGGGATCAGCCTGCGCACCAGGTCCCGGCTGCCCGCCACGAAGAAGCTGGGCTGGTGGATCTTTGCGCCGGCGAGCTCGGACAGATCCTCCCAATCCCGGTCCATGCACCGATAGCGATTGATGGGGCCCCGGAACCCGCCCTGCTCGAAGGCCGCGACGAAGTAGTCCAGATCCTCCTCGGACATCCAGCCTGGGAAGGGATCCGGGTCGACCCTGCCGTCGAGCATGCCCACCCTGGGCGCGGTGTCTCCGCCCTCGAGCGGGGGGCCTTCGGCGTCCCCCGAGGCCCCGTAGTAGATCTTCCGGAGCGCGGTGCGCACGTCGGCTTCGAGCTCGGCCTCGGCGACGTCCTCTTCCTGGAAGTAGAGCTGATAGAAGAAGCGTTCGCCGTAGAGGGCCCGGTACATCTGGGTGGGGGGCATGGGCCCCCGGGGAAAGAACGGGACGCTGAGCCCGGCGACGGCGCGTACCCGCTCCGGGTGGAGCAGGGCCGTGTGCCAGCAGATGGGCGCGCCCCAGTCGTGCCCCACCAGGACTGCCTGCTCCTCACCCAAAGCGTCGATGAGCCCCGCGACGTCCGCGGTGAGCGTCCGCATATCGTAGGCCTCGACGGCGCGGGGCTTGTCGCTCCCGCCGTAGCCGCGCACGTCAGGAGCGGCCACGCGGTAGCCGGCCGCCGCGAGGGCCGGGATCTGGTGCCGCCACGAGTACCACAGCTCGGGCCATCCGTGGACCAGGATCACCAGAGGACCCTCACCCTCGACGGCCACACTCAATCGGACTCCGTTGGTCTCCACATGCGTCGTCGCGATGTCGGGTCGCACGGTCCCCTCCTCTAGGCGTCGGCCGTGGCTTCGTTCAGCAGGTCGGTCAGCCACGGCGCGTCGAGCGCGCTGCTGTGCTTCACGAGATGGCGGACCTCGAGGAGCACCCGGTTCACCCGGAGGTCTTCGGCCGCGAGGCGGTTGAGGTCTGCTCCCCTCTTCAGCTGCTCCTCCAGGTCGGCGGGGCGCTCCCCTCGGGTGTGTCCCGGTCCACCCTCACGGGGATCGCGCCAGCCCCCCCATGCAGGCGCCCACGACGACCGCCTGCTTGCCGATATGCGTCGGCATCGTCCGACCTCCCGCCAAGGTAGACGTGTAGAGCGAGGATACCTGATCGTGGCAGTGCTTGCCACCTGAATGGAGGGGGGGTGGCCATCTGTACCTCCTTGCCACCGGCCCGCTCGAGGGGTCACTTGATCCGGACCCCGAAACCTGCAACGCGGAAAGGGATGTCTTCCAAGAGCGACCCGTCTCTCCACTTCAAGGTGTTGGGAAGCATCGATCTCCGGCGCGCCGACGGATCGCAGCTGCTCTCCCTTCTGGCGCACCCGAAGCGAATCGCCCTTCTCACCTACGTGGCGATGGAGGCCCCGGGTGCTTTCGTGTCGCGGGAGCGGGTCATGTCCGTGTTCTGGCCTGACTCCGACGACGCCCGGGCCAGGCAGTCGCTGCGCAACAGCCTGTATCAGATCCGCCAGAGCGCCGGCGCCAAGGTCCTCACGGGCCGAGGGTCGACGGAAGTCGGCGTCGACCTCGAGCTGATGTCCGTGGATGCGGTGGCCCTGAGGGCCGCGGTGGCACAGGGCCGCTTTCAGGAAGCGGTGGACCTGTACGGGGGGGCCTTCCTGTCCGGCTTCCACCTCGATGGCGCGCCGGAGTTCGAGGAGTGGGCGGGGAGGACCCGAGCGATCATCGAGGTGGACGCGCTTCGGGCGTTCCGCGAGGCGGCCCGCGCCCACGAAACCTCGGGGGACCCGGAGGTCGCCCAGCGCCTGTTGCGCCGCGCCCAGGAGATCGCCCCTGCCGACGAGGAGGTCCTGCGCCGCCGGCTCCTGCTCCTCGAGAAGCAGGGCAACCGGGCCAAGGCGGTCGCCGAAGGCGAGAAGTGGATCGAGATGCTCCGCTCCAGCCTGGAGATGGAGCCCTCGGAGCCCACCCTCAGTCTGATGGAGGGTCTGCGAGCCGGGGGCCCCATCGATGCTCCTCCTCCGACGCCACCAGCTCCGCCGGACACCCCCGTCTCGCGGCCGACGCTACCAGCGTCACCGGAGACACCCGTCGTACACCCGGCACCTCCAGCGGCAGCGGCGACAACAGCCCCGGCCCTTTCTCGCCGAGCGGGTGGATGGAGGCGCTCGGTGGCGTTCCCGTGGCTGCTGGCTACGGTGACTCTGGCGTTGCTGGTCTGGACGGTCGTCCGTCGGCCTTCGCTCTCGCCGCCGGTGGAGGGAGGCGTGGTCGTCGAGCCGTTCGAGGCGGACAGCGCGGCAGGCGGGCAGACGGTCGGCGTGGCCTTGGGTGCCCTCACCGCCCGCTATCTCCAGCCGGAGACCGAGGGGCTCGTCCTCCCCGCCGGGGGTATCGCAGCCGCGGCCTCGTTCGACGGTCGCAACCGCCGCCTGATCCTCGGGCGGGTCCAGGTCGAGAACGGCCGCCTCGTCGCCCATGTGGGCCTGACCACCACGGGGCGCCCCGGGAAGATCCTGGCCGAGGTCACTGCCTCCGTGGAGGACCGCGACCTGGAGGCTCTCGCCATCAGGCTCGTGGACGCGATGGCAAGGCGGGACGACCTCGACCTGCCGGCGCGAGGGCCTGTCCCCCGGTTCACCCGGGCGCCCGGGGCCATCGCCCCCTTCTTCCGGGGCGAGATGCTGGCACGGGCCGGCAGGACCCGGGAGGCGAGTGACGCCTACCGGCAGGCGATCTCCCTCGACTCGACGTTTGCCATGGCGTACTACCGCCTCGCCGTGATGGAGACGCTCCTGGGCCAGAGCGAGTCCCGTCGAACCGAGGACCGAGCCGTCGACCTGTCGGGCAACCTCACCGCGGGAGAGCGGAAGCTCCTCGACGCCTGGCGTACGTACCGGACAGGCGGAGTGGAGAGGGCGCTCCCCCAATACGAGGCGCTGGCGGAGTCCCGGGGCCCGGATCCGGATGTGTGGCTTCGTCTGGCGGAGCTCCAGTTCCACTGGGGCGCTCAGCTGGGCATTCCGAAGGACTCCGTGGCCGGCTCGTTTCGCCGCCTGCTTCAGCTCGTTCCCGACGACTCGAACGCGCTTCTCCACCTCATCCGGCTCCTGGGGCCGCGCGCGGACCCAACGCCCCTGGAGCAAGCGGTCCGACGTCTCGACGCATCGGGGGCTCCGGATGACATGCGGATCGAGGCCGAGGCCGTCCTCTCCCTCAGCCGGCGACGCACCCCCGACGCCAGGGTGGCCGAGTGGATCGCCGACGGCTCCATCAGCCTGGAGGCGAGGCGCCTCGAGCAGCTCGCCGCGTCCGCCAGGGTTCCCTATGACCTGGCTCCTTTCGTGCGCTCGCTTCCGCCCACCGACGATCCGTCCCGTCGCGTCCTGCGCAGGCTCCTGCTCGCGCAACTCGCCGCGTCCGCGGGCCATATGCGGGAAGCATACGCGGAGCTCGACACCCTGAGCCCTCTTCAGCCGTATCGCGCGGTGGAGTACCGCAGCTTCCTCGCACTGTCCGATCCGGCCGCCACGCCGGCCGACACTTTGCGGGCCATCAGGCGGAGCCTGCGCTCGGTCCCGGACAGCTCGGGCCCACCGATCTCGATCTGGACGGCTGCCCAGTCCAGGCTCGACCTGACGCGCACCCTGGTATTGGATGCCATGCTCACCCTGCGCCTGGGAGAGCCCGTCGACACCGTGAACCTGTTCGCTCGGGGACGGGCCGCATCGCATTACTTCGACCCCCGGCGTACGGACGATGTGCGCGCAGCGATCAGCAACGCGAGGGGGGATCATGCGCGCGCGCTCACGGTGCTGGGTCCCGGCGCCCCGGAGTGGTCGATCTACGCGGATCCCTTCAGCTACCTGGTGGCCACGTCGAAGTGGACGCGCATCCAGAGCCTGATCGCTTTGGGCCAGTACGAAGACGCTCTCCGGTGGCTCGAGACGGTTCCGGACGCCGGGGGTTACGACCTGATCTATGTCGCCCCTGCCGCCCTGCTCCGTGCGCAGATCCTGGAGCGTCGCGGGCGTGCCGCGCAGGCAGCGACGGCGTATCGCGACGCCGCGGAGATCTGGTCGAGCGCCGATCCGTCCTTCCATTCGCTGGTCGACGAGGCGCGGAGGGGCGCCGAGAGGACGGGAGCGGCTCCGGCAGGCTAGTCCCAACATCAAAGCCAGGTCCCAAGCGGGTCCCGACGGGTCTCCGGGCAGGTTGAAACGGCTGTCTCACGGCCAGATGACGGTCCTACACAAGGTTGCGCCGCGGTTCGCGTTCCATCCCGACTCTCCCAGGAGGACCCATGCACTGCGACGCTCGCAAACACCTGCTCCGCCTGACCCTGGGCCTGATGGCCCTCGCGCTCCCGAGCTGCTCCTCATCGTCGTCGGCGACCGAGCCGGCGACGATTCCGGACGTCACGGGCTCGTACACGATCACGGGCACGTACTCCCCGCGCACAGGTTCGGACACGGGCTTGTTCGGCACCATGGACATCACCGGCCAGACGGGGGGCACCGCCACCGCCTCCATGGCCGTGAAGCTCCTCGACCATGGGAACACGAGCTTCGCGCTCAACACCCCTGACGATGCCGTCTCGGCCACGGTGCCGGCTTCACAGGCGGTGGTGGGAAGCGATGGATCGTTCACGCTCGAGTTCAGCGGACGAGAGGAGATCACAGGGATCGACCCTGCCGATTGTTGTCAGTTCACGTTCGCGTTCTCCGGGACCGTGGGCTCCAGCGGTGCGATCAGCGGCAGCTGGGTCCTGACGACGGATATGCCGAGCCAGGACAATGGGACGTTCAACGCGGCTCCCTGATGGGCGATGCTCCGGGGCAGCGCCCCGGAGCTTCACCGCCGCCAACCGCTCCTCCTGTCACGCGAGAGATCACCGCCGGGTTCTCGGATGAGTCGTGAGCCGACTCGACGAGCATGGTGGCTACCGGATCCTGAGCGTCCTGGGCGAGGATCCCAGAGGCGTCGTATATCTGGCGGAGCAAACGGCGACTACAAGACGCAGGGTGGCGCTGAGGGTCATGAAGCCGGGGCGGAGCTCGCAGGCAGCCATCGCCCGGTTCGAGGCGCAGCGACAAGCGCTCATGGCCCTCAACCACCCGAACATCGCCAAGGTGCTCGATGGCGGGGCGAGCGGCACGGGCCGTCTCTACGTCGTCACGGAATACGTGGACGGCTTGCTCATCACGAGGCACTGCGACCGGTATCGCCTCTCGTTCCGGGAGCGCATCGAGCTCTTCGTTCCCGTTTGCCATGCCGTCCAGCACGCCCACCAGAAGGGTCTGATCCACGGAGATCTCAACCCCTCCAGGGTCCTGGTCACCGTTCACGACGGAGAGCCACGAGCCCGGATCATCGACTTCGGCATCGCCCGAGCCGTCGAACCGTGGCTGAACGGCGCCAACGTACGTGTCCAGACCGGCCGGCCCTCGTCCACGCCTGCGTACATGAGTCCCGAGCAGGCCGACATGACGCGCCTCGACATCGACACTCGGACAGACCTGTACTCGTTGGGCGTGATGCTGTACGAGATGCTCGTCGGTGTGCTCCCGTTCGAGGATAGTGACCTCGCGGGTCTCGAGGCTCTCTATGCGGTCCTGGAAAGGTCGCCACCGACGCTCAGCCGGCGATTCGACGGGCTCGGCGACCGGCGGATCCCCATTGCGGCCCACAGGGACACCGACGTCATCGGGATCGCGAGACAGCTGAGGGGGGATCTCGAGTGGATCGTGGGCCGTGCCATGGAGAAGGACCGAAGTCGACGGTATCAGACCGCGAGCGAGTTGGCTCTGGACCTGCGGCGATACCTGACCCATGAGCCCGTCCCGGCTCACGCGCCGGCCATGGTCTACCGGGCCGGCGGGTTCGTGCGACGCCTCGCGGCTGCCGTCCTCGTCGCCGCAGCCGCCATCCTCGTCGGATCCGTCGTCGCGACCACGCAGCGGGCTGGACCGTCGGGGAGACGGCGAAGGCGGGGGAGCGGCGGAGACCAGCGGAGAACGTGATCGGCCCCGACCCGGGCGGACACGGCTCCCCTCTCTTGCGTCGACCGTCAATTGAGATGTGGGGTGACCACGCGCACGGGGACGGGCAGCCGATCCCGTCGGTCAGCGCGGAGCGACGCCGTTCAGGAAGATCTCAACCGCGTTCGCCACCAAGGCTCTTCGTTGTTTGTTGGAGAGCCGCAGCTCCTCACCGAGGAGCCTCCGCATCAGGATGTCGCCCTTCACCATCCCAATGAACTGCACGGCGCTGGTCTCACAATCCTCCATCACCAGCCGCTTCGCGCCAACCTCGACCGAGAAGTAGTCGGCGAGGGCATTCTTGGCCCGGTCCGGCGCCATCTCCATGAAGCCCTCACGCAGCGCAGACGTGCGGTTGGCCTGCGTGATCATCAACCTGTGCATGGCCACCGCCGCCTCCGAGAGCATCATCTCCAGGAGTGCCATTCCCAGCTCGGTGAGGACTTCGCGTGTGGAGTGCCCCTCCACCTTCAGCGTGTCGCCCTGGCCGAACACCGACTGGAATTTGTGGTCGATGACGGCCTGGAAGAGCCCCTCCTTGTTGCCGAACATCCGGTAGAGCGTCGCGAGGGACCCGCCTGCCTCGGCCACGATGTCCTGGAGGCTCGTGCCTTCATAGCCATTGCGGCTGAACGCCTCCGTCGCAGCCTCGAGAAAGAGCTCCCGGCGCTTCAGTCCCTTCTCCCTGGGTTCGTATCCGGGCTCGGCCACCGGCGCGTCCGCTTGGTTCGATCCAGCCATTGTCATCCTCTGTAGTTCACTTCCAACCGGAGAACGTCTGCAGGCCAGACCGGCCTTGACGAGGTTATTGTGTCATGTAATTTACGTTACATATCTGGCGGGGACAACCCCGCTCATCACAAGTCAACGGAGAAGAACGATGAGCATCCAAGGGCAATACAAGGTGACGGTGAAGACGCCGGTCGGTACGCAGGAAGGCTCCCTGAGCCTCGCCGTCGCCGGGGACGATCTGAGTGGCGTGCTCACCAACCCCAAGGGGGCAACGGAATTCAGCGGCGGCACCATCTCGGGCAACGAGGTCGCGTTCCAGACGAAGATCCGCACCCCCCTGGGTCGTTTGAAGGCACAGGTCAACGGAAAGGTAGAAGGCGACACCTTCGTCGGCACCGCCAAGCTCCCGCTGGGCGTGGCTCACATCGATGGCGTTCGGGTCTGATTCCCCATCCTGCCCAGGAGAAGAAGATGAACGACCAGACCATGCAGATTCCGAGCTACTCCCTGGCCGAGCGCGATCGGCGGTGGGCGTTGGCCAACCGACTCATGGAGGAGGAGGGCCTGGACGCCCTCATCGTGTACGGCGATCGCGAGGCTGCATTCCCGGCCTCCTTCGCGCCGGACACCTATTTCACCAACGAGCGGGCGGGGGCCATCGTGATCTTCCCCAAGGGAGGGGAGCCCATTTCGGTGGTGTTCCTCACCACGGTCGTGGAGGACCACATCCAGGCGGGCTATACGAAGTCCCAGGGATGGGTTCGGCCGGAAAACATGTACGTGGGGAAGATGGGCGCCAACGTCGTCGAGATCATCGAGGACCGGGGTCTCGACAAGGCCAGCTTCGGCGTCATCGGGTTGGAGGCCTACCCACCTTTCTACTTCGACGGCGCGATGCCGTACAACACCTGGCAGACAATCCTCGAGGATCTGCCCGAGGCGACGTTCGAGCCGGTCGGAGACAAGTTCTTCGAGCTCACTGCCGTGAAGAGCGAGGAGGAGCTCGCTGTGCTCCGCTGGTCCGCCGACGTAGGCGAGAAGATGAGCCAGGCGATGCTCGCGGCTACCCGTCCCGGCGTGCGTGAGAACGAGATCTACGCCGCGGCCATGAAGGCCTGCGCCGAGAACGTGGGATTCACTTCGGTGATCCTCATGGGCTCCGGACCGGAGTTCGTGGGGTGGGGACCACCTGCGTGGATCTATCGTCCCGAGGCGCCGCGGGTCATCGAGGAGGGCGACGTCATCCTGGCCGAGGTGTTCGCGTCGTTCGGTATGCTCGAGACGCAGCACCAACCGGCCATCGCCGTCGGGGAGGTGCACCCCGACTTCGAGATCGCGGCGGACGCCGCGCGCAGGTCCTACGAGGCCGCGGTGCGCACGCTCAAGGCGGGCGCCACGTTCGGCGACGTGGTGGAGGCCATGAACGTGCCGATGCATGAGGCCGGAGGGTGGCAGGTCCACCCACTCATCCACAGCATCAGCCCATTCGGCCTCATCGGCGTCGGCGACAAGCTGGCGGATCTCCCTGAGGCCGAGCGCTACGGCAAGGTCCTCCAGATCCCCTCCCTGGGGCTGGACACCGTGCTGAAGGCGGGGATGGTGTTCGCCGTCGAGCCGAACTGTGCCATCGGCAAGCGCGTCGTGAACCTCGGAGGCACGGTCGTGGTCGGCGAGGACGGCGGCGTGGAGCTGAACGACAACACCACGCGGCTCATGCGCGCCGAGGGACGGCCGGCGGCCGAGAGCGTGGCCGCGGCGTAATGACGGGCAGGGCTCCGCGGCACCGCCGCGGGGCCCGCCCTCCCTCGGAGGCGCCACCACCGGCCGAAGTGGCGAGGGTGCCTGCCTCCTCGCGCGTTCGGCTGGTACCCCCCATCTTGGCATCCCATGAGCGACGCCCTCCCCCAACTCACCGCCGCCCTCGAGGGCCGGTACGTCCCCGAGCGCGAGCTGGGTTCGGGCGGGATGGCCACGGTCTACCTGGCCCATGATGTCCGTCATGATCGGCAGGTAGCCCTCAAGGTGCTGCGGCCGGAGTTGGCGGCCGTCATCGGGGGCGAGCGCTTCCTGGCGGAGATCAAGACCACCGCCAACCTCCAGCACCCCCACATCCTCCCCCTCTTCGACTCGGGCACCGTGGAGGGGACGGTCTTCTACGTCATGCCGTACGTGGAGGGCGAGTCGCTGCGCGATCGTCTGCAGCGGGAGCGCCAGCTCCCCTTGGCCGACGCGCTGCGCATCACCACGGAGGTGGCCTCG
>JASFRY010000020.1:0-19017 GCA_050114675.1 Gemmatimonadota bacterium
GCCCGGCTCCCCGAAGGGCCCATCAACGTCCAGGATCCCAAGATCTCTCTGCCCTCCAAGACGGACGCCATGTCCGACATGGAGAGCATGATCCACCACTTCAAGCTCATCACCGAGGGGATCCCGGCGCCGGAGGGCGACTGCTACTTCCCGGTGGAGGCCTCCAAGGGCGAGCTGGGCATGTACGTGGTGGCCGAAGAGGGAGGCACCAAGCCGGTTCGCTGGCGCGTGCGTCCCCCGTCCTTCGTGAACCTCTCGGTGATCCCCCGGCTGGCCCGGGGGCACCTGGTGTCGGACCTGATCATGATCAACGCCAGCCTGGACATCGTTCTCGGGGAGATCGACCGATGAGCGACGTCCCGTTCAAGAATCCCGGGTGGGCCGGCAACACCGGCGAGTTCGACCTGGACGAAGCGCAGGTCCGGGGAGACGAGTTCGTGGGCGAGCGTCCCCGGGCCGGGGGGCACCCGTCCGGCGCGGCCACCTACCCGTACATGCTCCCCGAGAAGAATCCCGAGGCGGAGCTCTTCGAGGGCGAGTTCAAGGACCGCTTCGACAAGATCCTCACCCGGTATCCCAACAAGCAGGCCGCGCTGCTCCCCACCCTGGGCCTGGCCCAGGAGGTGCGGGGCTACGTGAGCCCCCAGACCATGGACCGGGTGGCTGAGCTCCTGGACCTGGCGCCGGCCTACGTCCGGGGCGTCACCACCTTCTACACCATGTACAACAAGGCCCCTGTGGGCCGGTACCTGGTGCAGGTCTGCACGAACATCTCCTGCAACCTGTGTGGCGCCGACGAGGTCCTGGAGGCCTTCCTGCGCTACACCGACACGGAGTTGGGAGAGACCTCGGAGGACGGCGACTTCACCGTCATCGAGGCGGAATGCCTGGCCGCGTGTGGCTTCCCCACCTGCGTCCAGATCAATTCGCGGTACTACGAGAATGTCACGCCCACCGAGGTGCCCAAGATCATCGAGCACCTCAAGGGACAGACCGCCGGCGGGCAGTAGCCGCACCGACGGAGCGAGCGCATGGCCTATCCTTATGTCTCGGACCGCGAGGTCCGGGTGCTGAGCAAGAACTTCGGCGACCCCATGGCGCGGCGTATCGACACGTACGTCGAGCGCGGCGGCTACAAGGCCCTCGCCAAGGCCTTCGAGATGGGGCAGGACGCCGTCATCGACGAGGTGAAGACGTCGGGCCTGCGGGGGCGGGGCGGCGCGGGCTTCCCCACGGGCGTGAAGTGGTCCTTCATGCCCAAGGAGCCCACCAAGCCGCACTATCTCCTGTGCAACGCCGACGAGTCGGAGCCCGGGACCTTCAAGGACCGGGAGCTCCTCCGGTGGGATCCCCACCAGCTCATCGAGGGATGCCTCATCGCGGCGTACGCCATCCGGGCGAAGCACGTCTACATCTATTGCCGGGGTGAGTTCTTCGAGACCACCCAGATCCTCGCCAAGGCCGTGGAGGACGCGTACGCCAAGGGCTACGCCGGCAAGGACATCCTGGGCTCGGGCACCGACATCGACGTCACCGTGCACGTAGGGGCCGGCGCCTACATCTGCGGAGAGGAGACGGGGCTCATGAACTCCCTGGAAGGCCGTCGCGGCCAGCCCAGGGTGAAGCCCCCGTTCCCGGCCGCCGTGGGCGCCTTCGGCATGCCCTCCACGGTGAACAACGTGGAGACCCTCTCCTCGGTGCCCCACATCGTCACCCACGGGGGGCAGTGGTACCGGCAGTGGGGGACGGAGAAGAGCCCCGGGACCAAGCTGTTCTGCGTCAGCGGCCACGTGAACAAGCCCGGCAACTACGAGCTTCCGCTGGGCTTTCCCCTCATGGACCTCATCAACGACGTGTGCGGGGGCATGAGGGACGGCAACGCCCTCAAGGCGGTCATTCCCGGCGGCTCGTCGGTCCCCATCCTGAACGCCGAGGAGTGCCAGGACTGCATGCTGGACTACGAGGGCGTGCAGGAGGCCGGCTCCCAGCTCGGCTGCGCTTCGGTGATCATCATGGACGAGACCACCGACATGGTGAAGCAGGTCCGCCGCATGGTGCAGTTCTACGCCCACGAATCGTGCGGGCAGTGCACTCCGTGCCGTGAGGGCACCGCCTGGATGACCAAGGTCCTCAAACGCATCGAGGAAGGGCGGGGCACCGAGGACGATCTGGACACCCTGCTCCAGATGAGCCGGCAGATGACCGGGACGACCATCTGTGTGCTGTCCGACTCCGCTGCCGCGCCGGTGGTGTCGTCCATCCAGAAGTTCAAAGACGAGTACCTCGCACTGATCCGCCGCGGCGAGCGGGTCGGAGCGGCGTAGACCGATGAAATCGGCGTCTGCCTGCGTTGCGCTCCGTGCGCCGACCTGCGACGTACTTCCCAGTACGCGTCGGTCGCCGTACTCGCGCGCCTTGGCAGCCATCCGATTCGATCGGTCTCAAAACGGGAAGAAGAGACGCATCCATGGCTGCTGATACGCCCAACACCGTAACGCTCACCATCGACGGCCAGGAGGTCACGGTCCCCAAGGGGACGACCCTCCTCAACGCCGCGAAGGAGGTGGGCAGCGACGTCCCCCACTACTGCTACCATCCGGGCCTGTCGTCGCCGGCCATGTGCCGGCTGTGCCTGGTGGAGGTGGAGGGCGCGCCCAAGCCCATGCCGTCGTGCGTCACCCAGGCCCAGGACGGCCAGGTGGTGAAGACCCAGTCCGAGCTGGCACTGGACCTGCGCAAGGGCGTCCTGGAGTTCTACCTGGTCAACCACCCGCTGGACTGCCCCATCTGCGACATGTCCGGCGAGTGCAATCTCCAGGACTACGTCCACGACGAAGGGCGTCCCCACGGCCGCTCCAAGGAACCCAAGCGGGTCTTCGGTCGCGACGACTTCGGCGGTGACGTCCTCTTCTACGGCGATCGCTGCGTCATGTGCACGCGCTGCGTCCGCTTCATGAACGAGATGGAGCAGGACAGCCGTCTCACGGTGGTGGAGCGGGGCAATCGCTCGGTCATCGACACCTTCTTCGAAGAGGGGCTCGAGGGCACGCACTGGCACGGCAACATCGTGGACATCTGCCCGGTGGGCGCCCTGGTCAGCAAGGACTTCCTGCACAAGGCCCGGGCCTGGGATCTGGACCACGCGCCGTCCATCTGCCCCAACTGCTCGCAGGGATGCAACATCGACCTCCACACCCGGGACAACCTGGTCCAGCGCATCAAGCCGCGGGAGAACATGGAGGTCAACGGCTGGTGGATCTGCGACTACGGCCGTCTCAACTACGAGTGGATCAACCACGGCCACCGTCTCGAGGCGCCGCTGGTGCGCGAGGGCGAGGACGTGAAGGCCAGGGGCTGGAAGGACGCCCTGCGTGCCCTTCTCGACCAGGCCGGCGGCCTGGAGGGAAAGAGCGTGAAGGGGGTGGTCTCGCCCTACGTGTCCAACGAGGACCTGGGCGCGTTCGCGGCCCTCGTGGAGAGCCTGGGCGGGGGCGAGGTGGTGTACCGCTCCGCCATGGCCCGGGAGGAGGTGCCCCTCAAGGGGTTCCCGCAGCTGGCCCGGCGCAGGGAGCTGGCGCCCAACGGGAAGGGCGCCGAGGTCATCGGCGCCACGCGCGTCGGCTCCGATGACGGCCGGGGAGGCCTGGAGGCGGTGGCCGCCCACGACGGCATCGTGCTGGTGCTGGGCGACGCCCTGGCCGACCAGGACGCGAGCTTCGGGAGCAACGCTGCGCTCTACGCCTACTTCGGCGCCCGGAGCGGGCCGGCCACCAAGGCCGCCCACTTCACGTTGCCCATCACGACCTTCGCCGAGCAGGAGGGGACGTTCACCAACCTGCACGGCCGCGTCCAGCGGTTCTGGCCGGCCCTGGAGGCCCCGGGAGCCTCACGGCCCGCGTGGCTGATCCTGGGCGCCCTGGCCGCCGAGCGGACGAGCTCGGAGGCACCCCGGTCGGCGGCGGCCTGCTTCACGGCCCTGGCGGAGCACATCCCGGCCTACGCCGGCCTCTCGTACGACGACCTCGGAACCCGCGGGGCGGTGCTCAACGAGACCGTCCCGCTTTCGGGAGACTGACCGGATGGAAGCCCTTCACCCCATATCCGGGATCCCCGGGATCATCGCAATGGTCCTGAAGGTTGTCGGGATCTTCGGCATCCTCTTGCTGGTGGTGGCCTACGCCACCCTGGCTGAGCGCCGTATCTCGGCATGGATCCAGGACCGCATCGGCCCCAACCGGGTGGGTCCCTTCGGACTGCTTCAGCCCATCGCGGACGGGCTCAAGAACGTCCTCAAGGAGGAGACGCTGCCGGCCACGTCGGCCAAGCTCTATTTCCTCCTCGGCCCCATCCTGGCCACGGGTCCGGCGCTGGTGATCTTCGCCGTCATCCCCATCGCCGCCCCGCTCCCCACGCCGTGGGGCGTGGTGGACATGCTGGTGGCCGACGTGCCCATCGGGATCCTCTACATCATGGCCATCAGCTCGCTGGCGGTCTACGGTCTCGTGCTGGGCGGGTGGTCGTCCAACAACAAGTACGCCTTCCTGGGCGGGCTGCGTGCCTCCGCCCAGATGGTGAGCTACGAAGTGGCCCTGGGCCTGTCGCTGGTCACGGTGCTCATGCTGGCCGGGAACGTGACGCTCACACAGATGATCTTCCGGCAGCAGGAGATGCACCTCTGGTTCGTGCTCCCCCTGTCGCTCTCCTTCATCCTCTTCATCGTGTCGGCGTTCGCCGAGTCCAACCGCCTCCCCTTCGATATGCCCGAGGCGGAGTCGGAGCTGGTGACCGGATACCACACCGAGTACTCGGGGATGAAGTTCTCCATGTTCATGATCGCAGAGTTCGCCCACATGGTGACGGCCTCGGCGCTCATGGCGACCCTCTTCTTCGGCGGGTGGGACCTGCCGGGGATGTGGGACAACGCCTTCTGGTACAACGGACAGCTCATCGCGGGCTTCGCCGCCGACGGCTCGGCCATCCTGGCCTCACCGGCGGTGTGGAAGACGCTCGTGACGTTCCTGGCCTTCGGGGCGAAGACCCTCTTCTTCCTCGTGGTCTACATCTGGGTGCGCTGGACGCTTCCCCGTTTCCGCTACGACCAGGTCATGGCCCTGGGCTGGAAGGTCATGCTGCCCACGGCGCTGGCCTACATCATGGTCATGGCCGGCAGCATCCTGGTGCTGGACACCGTAGGGCTCGCCTACGGCTTCTGGTACGGGCTGATCCTGACGGCCGTGAGCCTGTTCTGCACCGTGGCCTTCGTCTTCTTCATCGATCGGGGCCACACCATCAGCGGCGCCGCGGCTACGCCGGGGCAGAAGCACGAGATCAAGAGCATTTCCACGCCGGCCCCCGCGCCGGCCGGCGACTGAGCGAAAAGCGAGGCACGACATGGCGATATCGGTCAAGGTCATGCACCGACCCGAGCCCGAGGAGACGTCGTACCTACGGGCGACCCTGAGCGGGATGGCCCTCACCTTCCGCCATATGATCAACCCGGTGAAGGTGACCCAGCAGTACCCCGAGGAGCAGACCGACCTGCATCCGCGCTGGCGCGGGACGCACCGCATGGAGGTCCATGCCGACGGTCGCCCCAAGTGCGTGGCCTGCGGTCTCTGCCCCACCGTGTGCCCCGCCAACTGCATCCGCCTGGTGGGCGGGGAGGACGACCAGGGCAACCGCTACCCGGTCGTCTACGAGATCGACGAGTTCCGGTGCATCTTCTGCGGCATGTGCCAGGAGGTGTGTCCCGTGGAGGCCATCCACGTGG
The DNA here is from genome assembly GCA_050114675.1 of Gemmatimonadota bacterium. Taxonomy (GTDB): domain Bacteria; phylum Gemmatimonadota; class Gemmatimonadetes; order Longimicrobiales; family Gaopeijiaceae; genus SZUA-318. The sequence goes on from JASFRY010000020.1 coordinate 5,771, forward strand.
GGCAGCACTTCGAGAACGCCGAGTACACCCGGGACCGCTTCGTCTACGACCTGGATCGCCTCATGGAGCAGGATCATCCCGTGACGGCGCTGTGGGATCCCTCCGACCCACGCTCCGAGTGATCCATGCCCAACCGCACCACCCGTTCGCAGCGCATCTACGCTTCCACGCGATAGAGCTCCGATGATCGACATTCTCTTCTACGTGTTCGCGGCGGTGGCCATCGGGGGCGCGCTCGGCGTCGTCATGGCCAGGAGTCCCGTGGCGAGTCTGCTGTTCATGGTCGTGACCCTGGCGATGCTCGCCGGGGTCTTCGTGCTGCTCGAGGCCCACTTCCTGGCTGCGGTGCAGGTGATCGTCTATGCCGGCGCCATCATGGTCCTCTTCCTCTTCACCATCATGCTCCTCAACCTGGGGCACGATTACGTGAAGGATCTGAAGGGCGGCTTCTTCGCCATCCTGGCCTTCGCCGTCATCGGCGTCATGGCCGGGCTGCTGGCGCGGCAGTTCGGCGGCGTCGGGGTCGACGAGGCCATGCACGCCGCCGGGGGCCAGGCCATCGACCAGGCGCTCGTCCAGTATGGCGCGGTGGGCGCCATCGCCGAGCCGCTCTTCACCAAGTACGTCGTGCCCTTCGAGATCACCGGCATCCTTCTGCTGGTGGCCATCGTGGGCGCCATCGTCCTGGCCAAGAGGAGGGTCTCGTGATCAGCCACTCCCTCGTCCTCAGCGCCATCCTGTTCGTGGTGGGCGTCTTCGGCGTCCTCGTGCGGCGCAACGCCATCATCATGTTCCTGTGCATCGAGCTTCAGCTCAACGCGGTGAACCTGGCGTTCGTGGCCCTCTCCCGACTCTGGGGCATCGACGGGCAGGTCTTCGTCTTCTTCGTGATGACCGTAGCGGCCGCCGAGGCCGCCGTGGGCCTGGCCATCATCATCTCGATCTTCCGTCACTACGAGACGGTCAACGTGGACAACTTCAACCTCTTGAAGTGGTAGAGGCATGCACGCGACGCTTTCTACGCTCCTGACGCAGGGGGTCCAGCACGAGGCCGGAGGAGGGGCGTTCGAGCCCTTCTTCCCCGGCCTCATCGTGCTCCTCCCCCTCCTCGGGTTCGCACTGAACGGCGTGCTGGCCCTCACGCACGCCAAACGCTCGGCCAAGGCGGTACGCGCCGGCGGAGAGCTCGAGCTCGACGGCCCCCACGGTCGTCCGGCCACCCACACGCTCCCGACCTGGATCGGGCCCGGCGTGGTGGGACTCGCCTTCCTCCTCACCCTGGTGAACTTCGTCCGCATGCTGGGCGTGGAGCTCCACGATCCGGTGGTGATCCACTACTGGACCTGGATGACCACCGGGACGTTCAAGGTCTCGGCGGCGCTCCAGCTAGACCAGCTCTCCATGGTGATGATGCTGGTGGTGACGGGGGTGAGCTTCCTCATCCACGTGTTCAGCGTGGGTTACATGGGGGACGACCCGGGCTATCCGCGGTACTTCTCGTACCTGAACCTCTTCGTCTTCTTCATGCTCACGCTGGTCATGGCGTCGAGCTACATCCTCATGTTCGTGGGATGGGAGGGGGTGGGGCTGTGCTCCTATCTCCTCATCGGATACTGGTTCAGCGACCGGGAGAAGTCGGACGCGGGCAAGAAGGCCTTCATCGTCAACCGCATCGGTGACTTCGGCTTCCTGGTGGCCATGTTCCTGCTGTACGCCACCTTCGGCACGCTGGACTTCACCGGGGTGTTCGAGCAGGCGCCCCAGATGCTGGCCTACGGCGGCGGGCTGGTGACGGCCATCACCCTCTTCTTCTTCCTGGGGGCGACGGGGAAGAGCGCGCAGATTCCCCTCTACATCTGGCTTCCCGACGCCATGGCGGGCCCCACGCCCGTATCGGCCCTCATCCATGCGGCGACCATGGTCACGGCCGGCGTCTACATGGTGGCTCGCTCCTCCGTGCTCTTCGCCCTCTCCCCGGTGGGAAGCGCCACCGTGGCGGGCATCGGCGTGCTCACGGCGCTGTTCGCCGCGACCATCGCCCTGAAGCAGTACGACATCAAGAAGGTCCTGGCCTACTCCACCGTCTCCCAGCTCGGCTACATGTTCGTGGGCGTGGGGGTGGGGGCGTACGCGGCGGGCATCTTCCACCTCATGACCCACGCCTTCTTCAAGGCGCTGCTCTTCCTGGGCTCGGGCGCGGTGATCCACTCCATGCACGAGGCGTATCACCACACCCACAACCATGCCGACGCCCAGGACATGCGCAACATGGGCGGGCTCAAGAAGTACATGCCCATCACCACCACGGTGATGTGGGTCGCCACCCTGGCCATCTCGGGGATCTGGCCCTTCGCCGGCTTCTTCTCCAAGGACGAGATCATCTGGCAGGTGGTGGCCTTCGGCGGGGCGGAGCACGCACCCTACCACGGGCTCTACACCCTCTACTGGATCATCGCCCTGGCGGCGGCCATGCTCACCGCGTTCTACATGACGCGGCTCATGGTCATGACCTTCCACGGCACGAACCGGACGGGCACCGAGGAGGCGAAGCACCTCCACGAGACGCCCGCCGTCATGTGGGTTCCCCTGGTCGCCCTGGCCGTGCTCGCCACCTTCGGCGGGTGGATCAACGTGCCGGAGGCGGTGCAGCACTCCTTCATGGGAGGCTTCGGAGCCCTCCCCATGACCGAGTGGCTCCACGAGTGGCTCCACCCGGTCACGGCGGCGGCGGCACAGGTCCACGCCGCCAACCTGGGCGAGGTGGCCGAGAGGGCGCCCTTCGGGGGCGGCGAGGTCGCCTGGGGCGTCATCTCCACCCTGGCCGCCCTGGTCGTGGTGGTCATCGCCGTACGGATCGTGGGCGCCTGGGACGTGAAGCCCGCCGAGGAGTCCCCGGAGCCCACGGGCTTCGGGAAGGTGCTCTTCAACAAGTGGTACGTGGACGAGCTCTACGACACCATCGTCGTCCAGCCCGTCATCCGGCTCTCACGCTTCTGCTGGAAGGTCATCGACGCGGGCATCATCGACGGCTTCGTCAACGCCGTGGGCTACCTGGCGCGGGCCGTGGGGTGGTTCGGCTCCCTCTTCCAGACCGGGACCGTGAACACCTACGCCTTCATCCTCTCACTCGGCGTCCTGGCTATCCTGGGCGCCGTCCTGTTCTAGGAGGATGACGATGACTTCCTTCCTGCAGTCCATCGGATACGCCGGCTGGGCGCTGCACGCCCTCATCTGGCTCCCGATCCTGGGCATGGGCCTGGTGCTCTGGGCCGAGGAGGAGCGGGCCAAGCACATCGCCTTCTGGTGGTCGCTCCTGGTCTTCGTTCTCAGCCTGGGCCTGTGGTGGGCCTTCGACCCGTCCAGCGGGTCCATGCAGCTCGAGAGCAGCATTCCCTGGATTCCCTCCTGGGGCATCAACTACTCCCTGGGCATCGACGGCATCAGCCTCTTCATGGTCCTCCTGACGACCTTCACCTCGGTGTTGGCCGTCCTGGGGTCGTTCAACTACATCAAGAAGCGGGAGAGGGGGTTCTACGCCCTCATGCTCCTCCTGGAAGCCGGGGTGGTGGGCGTGTTCTGCGCCACCGACCTCTTCCTCTTCTACGTCTTCTTCGAGCTCACCCTGATCCCGATGTACTTCATCGTGGGCGTCTGGGGGGGCGAGCGGCGCATCTACGCGGCCATCAAGTTCTTCCTGTACACGGCCTTCGGATCGCTGCTCATGCTGGTGGGCATCCTCTACCTCTTCTTCAAGGCCAAGAGCCTCCTGGGGGTCCCCACCTTCGCATACGCCGACCTTCTCCAGGTCCCGCTCACCGGGAGGGAGCAGCTCTGGCTTTTCAGCGCGTTCGCGCTGGCCTTCAGCGTGAAGGTGCCGGTGTTCCCGCTGCACACCTGGCTCCCCGACGCCCACGTGGAAGCGCCCACGCCGGGCTCGGTGGTGCTGGCCGCGGTGCTGCTGAAGATGGGGACCTATGGCTTCTTCCGGTTCCTGCTGCCCATGTTCCCCGTGGCCGCCCAGCATCCCACGGTGGTGGGCGTCATGCTCACCCTGGCCATCATCGGGATCCTGTACACGGCCTGGGTGGCCGCGGTGCAGCCCGACGCCAAGAAGCTGGTGGCCTACACCTCGGTGGCCCACATGGGCTTCGTGGTGCTGGGGGTGTTCGCCCTCACGGTGAACGGCCTCCAGGGCGGGCTCGTGGTCATGATCTCCCACGGCATCAGCACGGGGGCGCTGTTCCTCCTGCTGGGCATGTTGTACGAGCGGCGCCATACCCGTGAGATCGCCGCCTTCGGAGGGATCGGGCGGGTGACGCCCTGGTTCGCCACGGCCTTCATGATCACGGCGCTGGCGTCCATCGGCGTACCCGGCACCAGTGGCTTCATCGGCGAGTTCCTGGCGCTCCTGGGTGCCTTCGAGACCCACAGGATCTTCGCCATCGTGGCCGGGCTGGGCGTGATCTTCGCCGCCTACTATATGCTGCCCATGGTCCAGAAGATCTTCTTCAACAAGCTCGACAAGCCCGAGAGCCGGGAAATGAAGGATCTCACCGGCCGGGAGCTGGCCATCCTCACGCCCATGCTGGCCCTCATGATCTTCATCGGCTGGAATCCTTCGCCGTTCCTGCGGCGCATGGAGCCCAGCGTACGGGCCGTCCTGGAACGGGTGGAGGCCGCCTCTCCCGCGGAGATGTCGTCGTCGGTTCGGCGCGGCGACACCCCCGTGGTCGTGAACGCATCCAACGACGACGGCAGCGGGGTCGCTCCCGCGGCCGACGACGAAGAGTAGCCCTATGACTCTCGACTTCAGTCGCAACCTGGACTATGTGTGGGCGATGCTCCCGGAGATCGTCCTGTGCGTCTGGGCCATCGCCGTGCTCCTGGCGGGCGTGTCCGGACGGAACAGGCCCGGAACGGAGGGCGGTGACCCCACGTTCGGCTCGGGTGCCGGCCTGGGCTGGATCTCCCTGGTGGGGATCCTGGTCGCCGGGTTCTTCAACGGGTGGCTCTACGGGGTCCGGGAGGTGGGTGACTCCTCCATGATCACCGTGGACCACCTGCGGCTGTTCGCCAACTGGATCTTCCTCCTGGCGGCCGCGCTGGCCATCCTCATCTCCTTCGCGTACGTCTACCGGCAGCGTCTTCAGGCCGGCGAGTTCTATGGCCTGATTCTGCTGTCCACGGCAGGGATGATGTTCATGGCGGGGGCCCGGGACCTCATCGTCATCTTCCTGGGCCTGGAAGTCATGTCCATCTCGGTCTACGCGCTCACGGCGTTCAACCGCCGGGACCGGAAGTCGGCCGAGGCGGGGCTCAAGTACTTCCTGCTGGGCGCCTTCTCCACGGGCTTCTTCCTCTACGGCATCGCCCTGGTGTACGGAGCCACGGGCAGCACCAACGTGAACGCCATCGGCGCCGCGGTGTCCTCGGGGACGGCCAGCCATGGGCTCCTCGTCACGGGCGTGGCGCTCCTGACCATCGGCTTCGCCTTCAAGGTGTCGGCGGTGCCCTTCCACATGTGGACGCCCGACGTGTACGAGGGTGCGCCCGCGCCGGTGACGGCCTTCATGTCGGCCGCGGTGAAGGCGGCCGCCTTCGTGGCCTTCATCCGGGTCTTCCTGGTGGCCTTCGACGCGGCGTACGGCTCGTGGTATCCCATCCTCTGGTGGCTCGCCGCCATCACTATGGTGACGGCCAACCTGGTGGCCCTGGTCCAGTCCAACGTCAAGCGCATGCTGGCCTATTCCAGCATCGCGCACGCCGGGTACCTGCTCGTGGCCCTCACTGCCGCCAACGAGACGGCAGCTGCCGGCATGCTGTTCTACCTGCTGGTCTACACGCTCATGAACATCGGTGCCTTCGCCATCGTCATCAGCGTGGCACACCAGGGCGAGGAGCGGCTGCAGATCGAGGACTACGCCGGCTTCGGGTGGGCCAACCCCCTCCTGGGCGTGTTCCTCACCATCTTCCTCCTGTCGCTGGCCGGCTTCCCCGGGACCGGTGGATTCATGGGCAAGATCTACCTCCTCCAGGGCGCGGTGGACTCCCAGCTCTGGACCCTGTCGGTGATCCTCGTGCTCACCACCGTGGCGTCGTACTGGTACTACCTGCGGGTGGCGTGGTTCATGTGGATGCGCGAGCCCGCCACGGAGGGCCAGCACGACCTGGTGCTGGCGCCGCTCCCCATGCGCCTGGCGCTCATGGTGAGCGTGGCGCTGATCCTCTACCTGGGGATCTTCCCGTCGTCGGCGCTGGAGTTCGCCCGGGCCTCGGTGCACGGTCTCGGCGCCATGGGCGGGGGGCTCCTGGGCATGGTCCCATAGCCGGTCGGGGGCGGTTCCGTCCTCGCCACACGAAAGGCTCGGCCCCGACGGCCCCGCGTTGACCTTCCGACGCGGGGTCGTCTAGCTTCCAATCCCGATCAACCCCGACGACAGGTCCCATGAACCCGTCCAAGCACATCTTCAGGCAATACGACATTCGCGGCATCGTCGGCGACGACCTGGACGTGGACGTCGCCGAGTCCGTGGGCCGCGCGTTCGGCTCCCATGTCCGTCAGGCCACGGGGAAGGACGCTCCCCGCGTGGCCGTGGGACACGACAACCGGACCACTTCGCCGGGGCTGGCGTCGGGGCTCATCGCCGGGCTGCGGGCCGCCGGGGTGGACGTCCTGGACGCGGGGATGGTGCCCACGCCCACCCTCTACTGGACCGAAGCCACCTTCGAGACCGACGCGGGCGTCCAGATCACCGGCTCCCACAACCCGCCCCAGTGGAACGGCATCAAGATGACGCTGGAGCGTGCCGCCCTCTACGGCGATGACATCCAGGACCTCTACCGCCGCATTACCGAGAACGACGTGACCTCCGGGGACGGTGGCCACGAGCGGGTGGAGGTTCTGGAGCGCTACATCGCCGACGTTGCGGGGCGCTTCCAGCTGCCGCGACGCGTCAAGGTGGCGGTGGATGCCGGCAACGGGACGGGTGCCCTGGTTGCGGTGCCTCTCCTGGAGGCTCTGGGCGCCGAGGTCACGCCGCTCTTCTGCGAGTCCGACGGGACCTTTCCCAACCACCACCCGGACCCCACGGTGGACGAGAACCTGGAGGAGCTGATCGCCACGGTGCGCTCCGGCGAGGAAGAGCTGGGTGTGGCCTTCGACGGTGACGCCGACCGAATCGGCGTGGTGGACGAGAACGGCACCATCATCCGCGGCGACATCCTCCTCCTCCTCTTCGGGCTGGACATCCTGGAGAAGCGGGGGAAGGGGCAGAAGCTGGTCTTCGACGTGAAGTGCTCCCAGGCGCTCCCCGAGGTCTTCGAGGCCGCCGGCGGCGAGCCTGTCATGTGGCAGACGGGCCACTCCCTCATCAAGCGAAAGATGAAGGAGACGGGTGCCCTGGTGGCCGGAGAGCTCTCGGGCCACATCATGATCGCCGACGGCTACCTGGGCTTCGACGACGCGCCCTACGATGCCTGCCGGCTCATCGATCTGGTGGCGCGCTCCGACCGCTCCCTCTCGGAGATGGTGGGCGACTTCCCCCAGTACGTCTCTACGCCCGAGATCCGCATCGACGTCACCGAGGAGCAGAAGTGGACGGTGGTGGAAGCGGCCGTGGCCCATTTCAGCTCTCTTCACGACGTCATCGACGTGGACGGCGTCCGGGTGCTCTTCGGAGACGGGTGGGCCCTCCTGCGCGCCTCCAACACGCAGCCCGTCATCGTTGCGCGCTACGAGGCCCGAACCGAGGATCGCCTTGGGGAGATCCGCGACGAGGTGGAATCGTGGCTCCGGGCCCAGGGCGTGACGCCATGAGCTCCCCGAGGACGTAGGTCGGAGGTGCCGTGACCACGATCCACCCATGCATCCGCATGCCATGAGACGGTTCTTGGCCTCCCTGCGGGGACTCCGCCTCGTCATCGCGCTCGCGCTCCTGGCGGGCGCCCTCCTCACCCTGGCCCGCATCGGGGTCGCCATCTACACCGAGGTGCTCTGGCAGGCCCAGATGGGATACCTGGGGGCGTACTGGACCCGGGTCGTCTGGCAGTGGGGGGCGCGGATCGTGTCCGGGTTGGCCGTGGGCGTGTTGGTCTACCTGAACCTCCGGGTGGTCTCGGCCACGCTGGGCGGCATCCAGATCAAGCGGCGCTTCGGGAATCTGGAGATCTCGGAGCAGCTTCCCCACAGCTACGTCTTCTGGACCATGCTGGGGGCCTCGGGCCTCCTGGCGCTCTGGTTCGGGGCCGCCGTGCCCGGCTCCGTCGGGGTACAGGCCCTCCTGCTGGCCCACGGAGCGCCGTGGGGGCTGACCGAGCCCATTCTGGGCCACGACGCGGGCTTCTACGTGTTCTGGCTGCCCATGCTCCGGAGCATGGTCACCTTCCTCCTCGTGGTCACCTTCCTGGTCTTCACGCTGGCCACGGCGGGCTACGCCGCCACGGGAGCCCTCCGTTGGGAACGGGGCCGCGTGGTTGCCCACGACCTTCCCCGGGTCCACCTGGGTGCGCTCCTGGCCTTCTTCTTCGTCCTCCTGGCGGCGCGTCTCTGGATGGGACGCTACCTCCTTCTCCTGGACGGGTCGTCGGCGGTGCAGGGGATCTTCGGCTTCGCCGACGCCCAAGCGCGGCTGCCGGCCCTCCAGACGCTGGCGGTCATCTGCGTCGTGGCGGCGGGCGTGGTCGCGTGGGGCGCCTGGAAGAACCGGGGCGCCACGCTCCTGGCGGCCGCGGTGACGCCCGTCGTCGCCACCCTCCTCATCGGCGAGTTCTATCCGGCCCTGGTGCAGCGCTTCCAGGTGGAGCCCAACGAGCTGGCCCGGGAGACGCCGTACATCCGCGACAACCTGTCGTTCACCCGCGTGGGCTTCGGGCTGGATTCCCTGGAGCGTAAGCGCTTCAGCTACGACGCCGACGAGGCGGTGGACTGGGTGGGGGCGGCGCAGCAGTTCGCCGGGCTCCCGGTATGGAACCAGAGCACCCTCCTCACCACGTTCCGGGAGCTGGAGGCGCGGTTCCCATACTACGACTTCGCCGAGGTCACCATGGACCGGTACCGGTCCGAGGACGGTGGCCTGGTGCCCGTGGCGCTCTCGGTCCGGGAGCTGGATCCAGGCGGGATCCAGGACCCCAACTGGCAGAACCTCCACATCCGCCAGCGCTACGTCGAGGGGATGGGCGCCGTGGCCAGCCTGGCGTCGCAGCGCACGCCCGAGGGTCGTCCGCCCATGATCCTGTCGGGCATCCCGCCCGAGTTCACGGGCGTGGCGGATGCGCCTCCTCAGCTGCGGCTGACGCGTCCCCAGGTGCTCTTCGGCTCCCGTCCCCAGCTTCACGCGGTGGTGAATCCCGGGCCGGACCAGTTCCTGGCCACCGACGGCACCGAGGGAGCGCCGGGCGTGGACTTCCCCCGGGGAATCGAGCTGAGCTCCTGGCTGCGCACCGCGTCGCTGGCGTGGCGCTTCCGTGACGCCAACCTCCTCTTCGCCGGCGAGGTGACGTCGGGGAGCCGGTTCGTCTACCGGCGCCGCGTGCTCGATCGGGTCCGGGCGCTGGCGCCGTTCCTCCGCTTCCCGGAGGCGCCCTACCCGGTGGTGGCCGACGGCCACATCGTCTGGATCCTGGAGGGATTCACCGCCACGCGGGCCTTCCCCCTGTCCACTGCGCACCAGCTCCAGATCCTCCGATCCGTCTCCTACGTGCGCAACAGCGTGAAGGTCACCGTAGACGCGGTGACGGGGCAGGTGAGCTTCTATCGGGTACCCTTGGCGGACCCCCTGGCCGACGCCTATGCCCGGGCCTTCCCCGGCCTCTTCAAGCCCATGGACGAGATGCCCGGGGAAGTCCGCGCCCACATCCGCTACTCCAAGGAGCTCCTCCGCCTCCAGTCCCAGGTCCTGCTCCAGTACCATCAGGAGACCGCTCCGGCCTTCCACGGCCAGCAGGACGTATGGGCGCTCCCCCGTGAGCTCTCCCAGGGCACGACTCCAGTCCCGTACCAGCCCGAGTACGGCATCTGGAAGCTCCCCGGCGAGGACGACCCGCACTTCAACCTCTCCACGGTGTTCATCCCCGCCGGGCGCCAGAACCTCACCGCCATCCTGGTGGGGCGCACCGATCCGTCGGGTGTCCCGGAGCTGGTGCTCTACGACGTCCCGGTGGAGGACCAGGTGCCCGGCCCCCGGCAGATCGAGGCGCTGGTGGAGCAGGATCCCCAGATCTCCCAGCAGTTCTCCCTGTGGCGTACGGGGGGCAGCGACGTCTGGACGGGTCATCTCCACCTGGTCCCGGTGGGGGATCGCCTCCTCTACATGGAGCCCGTGTTCCTGGCGGCGTCGGCCGACGCCATTCCAGAGCTCCGGCGGTTCGTGGTGAGCGACGGCAAGCGCGTGGCCATGAGCAACGATCTTGCGGGCTCCATCGGGACGCTCGCCGGTGGCGACGTCAGTGTGGCCACGGCGGGCGGAGAGAGCCCGTCGTCGGGCCCACCCAGGACCTCGGGCTGGTCCGCCGCAGCCCTCGACCTCCTCGACAGCGCCGAGGCCAGGCTGAAGGAGGGCGACTGGCAGGGCTTCGGAAAGGCGCTGGACGACCTGCGCGCCCTCCTCCAGGGGCTGGCCGGAGGTGCGGGTCCGGAGAAGGCGCCGGGGGGCGGTCCCCCTGGACGTTGATCCCCCCGGAATGCCTGGGTAGCTTCACAAGTCTCACCCTGCCGGCAGCCCCGGGAGGAGCCTCCTCCCCGATCGCATGCCGGCCTCGAGCAAAGAACCCGACGACGGCATGAACATCCACGAATATCAGGCCAAAGAGCGCTTCCGGGCGGCCGGCATCAGCGTGCCCCCGGGCGAGGTGGCGACCACCCCCGAAGAGGCCGAGGCGCTGGCGCGCGAGTACGGCGGCACGGTGGTGGTGAAGGCCCAGGTCCACTCCGGTGGCCGCGGCAAGGCCGGGGGCGTCAAGCTGGCCAAGACAGCTGAGGAAGCGCGCGAGCACGCGTCGAAGATCCTGGGCATGCAGATCAAGGGCCTCACGGTGGAGAAGGTCCTGGTCACCGTCGCCGAGGACATCGACACCGAGGCGTACGTCGGCGTCCTCATGGACCGGAAGAAGCAGGCCCCCACCTTCATGGTGTCCGCCGAGGGAGGCGTGGACATCGAGCAGGTCGCGGCCACCAACCCCGACGCCATCCGCAAGCTGACGGTGGATCCGCGCTACGGGCTCCTTCCCCACCAGGCGCTCTGGCTGGCCAACAGCCTCTACGACGACCCCGGCATCATCAAGCAGGCGTCCAAGATCATCGGCCAGCTCTACCGGGCCTTCGTGGACTCGGGCGCGTCCATGGCCGAGATCAACCCGCTCATCACGACGAAGTCGGGCGAGGTGAAGGCCATCGACGCCAAGATGAGCATCGACGACTCGGAGCTGTTCCGCCGGCCCGAAGTGGCGGCCATGCGGGACACGTCCGACGAGCCCCCCGCCGAGACCAAGGCGCGGGAGTCCAGCCTGAGCTTCGTGAAGCTCGACGGCGACGTCGGTTGCTGTGTCAACGGCGCCGGCCTGGCCATGGCCACCATGGACCTGGTGAAGTACTACGGCGGCGAGCCCGCCAACTTCCTGGACATCGGTGGATCGTCCAACCCCGACAAGGTGGTCGCGGCGCTGGAGATCATCACGGCCGATCCCAACGTCAAGGTCATCCTCTTCAACATCTTCGGGGGGATCACCCGGTGTGACGACGTGGCCAGCGGCATCGTCACGGCCACCCAGCAGATCGACATCAAGCTTCCCATCGTCATCCGGCTCACCGGCACCAACGAAGAGCTGGGTGTTCAGATCCTCGAGAAGGCCGGCTTCTCCGCCTACACGTCCATGGACGACGTAGTGCAGAAGGCCGTCGAGCTCGCAAAGGCATAACGACCCATGGCGATCTTCATCGACAAGGACACAAAGCTGGTCGTCCAGGGAATCACCGGGCGCGACGGCTCCTTCCACACGGGCCAGATGATGGAGTACGGCACCCAGGTGGTGGCGGGCGTGACCCCGGGCAAGGGCGGCCAGGTCTTCGAGGGACCCGACGGGCAGAAGGTCCCCATCTTCAACACCATGGACGAGGCCGTGGCCGAGACCGGGGCCAACACCTCGGTCATCTACGTTCCCCCGGCCTTTGCCGCCGGCGCCATCCTCGAGGCGGCCGACTCCGGCGTAAGCCTGGTGGTTGCCATCACCGAGGGTGTGCCGGTCCAGGACATGGCCCGGGCCCACGCTTTCGCCCGGGACCACGGTGTGCGGGTCATCGGGCCCAACTGCCCGGGCCTCATCTCCCCCGGGAAGGCCAAGGTGGGCATTCTTCCGGCCCAGATCGTAGCGGAAGGACCCATCGGGCTCGTGTCGCGCTCCGGGACCCTCACATACGAGGCGGTGTTCCAGCTCACCAATGTGGGACTGGGCCAGACCACCTGCGTGGGCATCGGCGGGGACCCCCTCATCGGGACCAACTTCATCGACTGCCTCGAGGCGTTCGAGGCCGATCCCGACACCACCGGCGTCGTCATGATCGGCGAGATCGGCGGTACCGACGAGCAGGAAGCGGCGGCCTGGGTGCAGGAGAACATGACCAAGCCGGTCGTGGGCTTCATCGCCGGCCAGACCGCGCCTCCGGGCAGGCGCATGGGGCACGCCGGAGCCATCATCAGCGGCTCGGCGGGCACCGCGGCCGAGAAGATCAAGGCGTTCGAGGACAACGGAATCGCGGTGGCCCAGCGCCCGGTGGACATCGTGGGCCTGATGCAGGACGCCCTGGCGTGACATGATCGAAGCCGCCTCCCCCCGCGGGGGGAGGCGGTGCCCGCCAGGGTCCGAATCGCGGGCTCCGGCGGCGCGCACGCAGCTTCCGAGGGAGGGTGACGGATGAAGCTCTCCGATCTGTTGGTGGATGCCTGGATCGCCCTGCCCGTGGAGGCGAGCGACCTGGGCGGAGCCCTGAAAGAGCTGTTCCTGCGCATGGCTGCCTCCTCGCTGGTGAGCGAGAAGCAGGCGCTGAGCCTCGCCCGGGATCTGGCGTCGGGCGTCCAGGGGGAGATCAGCCGGGTCAACGAAGAGATCGTCATCGTCCTCGGCACGCTGGACGTGCTGCAGGGTCCCGCCATCACCCTGGCCGTGGCCACTGCGCCCTTCACCGTGGGGAGCGAGGGGGGAGGAGATGCGGGCGAAGCCAGAGCGGTGGTCCTGGTGCTCGTGCCGGACCGCCTCTC
>JASFRY010000021.1:0-18401 GCA_050114675.1 Gemmatimonadota bacterium
CGCGGCCGTGCTCGATGAGGGCGCCGCTCCACGCCTTGACCCTCCCCACCCCCATGTAGAACACAAGGGTCCCGGGGAAGGCCGCCAGAGCGGCGAAGTCCAGGCACGACTGTCCGCGCTCCTCCTTGGAGGTGCGCTCGTGGGCGGCCACCAGCGCCACGCAGGAGGCGTCGTCCTGCTGCGTGACCGGGATCTCGCTGTACGCCGCCACCGCCAGTCCGCTGGTGATGCCCGGGACGACCTCATAGGGGACGCCGGCGTCCCCGAGCGCCCCGGTCTCGTCGGCGCCTCTTCCGAACACCGACGGATCGCCACCCTTGAGACGCACCACCGTCCGACCGGCTCTGGCCTCGGCCACCATCCGATCCGTGATCTCCTCCGGCGTCATGGTGCGGCCGCAGTGGGGGCGCCCCAGCGGAACGAGCTCGGCACCCGGTGCGGCGTGCTCCAACGTGCCCGGGTTGACCAGGTAGTCGTACAGCACCACGTCGGCCTCCCCGAGGACCTCCACCCCCCGGAGGGTCATGAGACCCGGGTCACCGGGTCCGGCCCCCACCAGATAGACCGCGGCCGGCGCGGTGGGCGGCTCGTGGGGCCCATGGCGGGCCTCGGAGGCCGGCACCCCCTCGGCCGGGGGTGCGGAGGCGGGAGACACGGCTGGGGAGGTCAGTGTGGTGCTCATGGTCCCTCTCTCCTTCCGTCGGTCCGGCGGGCGATGTCCCGGAGCGCGTCGCGGAATTCAGGATGCTGACCCACGGGTGGAAGAAGCGTCACCTCCACGCCGTCGAGGGTCCGGCGCACCTCCTCGACCAGGGGTGCCACGTCGCGCTCCACGTGCCCCTCCGCTGCGAAGAAGAGGGGGAGCACACGCAGCGTCGTCGCGCCGGACCGGACCGCCTCGGACGCGACATCCAGGAGTGTGGGAGGGCTGAGATCCATGTAGGCGATGCGCACCCGGTCCGCGCCCAGATCCTGCTGGAGCGGCCCGACCATCTCCTCCACCGACGCGCGCCATCGGCCGTCGCGGCTTCCGTGGGCGATGAGGATGAGCATGACGGCCTCACTCCGGGACGGCGGAGCCCGAGACGTGAGCCGTCGGGGCCGAGCCGTCCCGGAGCGCCGCGAGGTGCTCGGCGATGCGGGTCTCCACCTCGGCGACGGCGTCGGCGAAGCCGTCCCGCGTAGTGGTGATGGCGGCGTGCGTGGCCACGGCGTGGTCCAGGTCCTGGGCGTCCCATACGGTGACGCCCTCCAACGCACGGGCGAAGCGCACGGAGGTCCCGGAGTTGAAGTCCACCAGGGTGAGGGGCCGCGCCGACAGATCGCGCATCTCCGTGAGCGATGCCAGGTCCAGAACGGGTTCGGGCTGGTCGATGCCGAAGTAGACCACGTCGGCGTCGGAGAGCGCCCGCAGCACCCTGGCGTCTCCATAGGCGTGAACCCGCAGACGCCGGCCGTTGGCCAGGGCCGTTCGGAGCTCCTTCATCTGCCCGTGGTGGTCCCGGTAGATGGCCGTGAGCTGGGGTGCGGGAACCCGGTGGTCCCGGGTGAGGCACGCGAGCACCGACCGCGACGTCGTGGAGCCGCCGATGGTGACGTGGCGAAGCGCCTCCGGCATGAGCCCCGTGACCTCGAAGATCCGTTCCAGCGCGGCGGCGCAGTAGCCCGTGGCGAAGCGCCCCCAGGCGGTTCGGGCCGCCAGGTCCGCGGCCACCGCCACGGCTTCGTCCACCAGGGCCGTGGCACGCCCGGCCGCGGTGCCGGCGCTCTGGGCGCGGCGGAGGGCCGTCTGGAGCTGGGCGGCCACGTCCCGGTCTCCCGGGAGGTCGCTGTTGAGTCCGCATGCCGTGCGGAGGATATGGTGGTGGGCGGCGTCGGGGCCCAGGACGTTCCGTTCCAACCCCGGGGTCCCGGGACCGTAGAGCGCCCTCCCGATGCGGTCCAGGAGTCCCGCTCGCTCCGCGTCGGCCACTGCTTCGGGAAGCCACGCGTAGAGCTCCACGCGCTGACACGTGCTCCAGACGAAGGCCTCCTGCACCGGGGTGGACTCCCGGAGCCAGTCCAGGAAGGTGCCCAGCTCCGCGTGGGACTTGCGCGCCCGTGCGAATACGGCCGGATCACTTCCCAGAAGAGCCGGTCCCTCCCCGGCGCCCACGCCACCCGACACCGACGTCCCCAACATGAAGAGGGCGGCCGGAGCCACACGCCTTCGGGTGGGAGAAAGTGGGGGGAGGAGGGGAGCGGGAGGCCGCTTGCCCAGGGGAACGGGACGGGGGCCCTTGAGCACCAGGCGCTTCAGCGCGGCGATGAAGGGCGCGTAGGTATCGAGGGGCGCGCACACGCGAACCCGTCCGTCCCAGGGCCGAGCCGGTGCCAGGCACAGGAGCGGGCAGACCAGGACCGTGCAGGGCCTGGTGGCATGCCCCCCGTCTTCCTCCGTGCTCTCGCTCCTCCTCCAGGGGACGCCGGCCATGTGTGCGGCGCCGTCCCATTCCAGCGAGAGGCGATGGGCCGGCCACCCCAGGCGCTCCGCCACCAGCTCCACCGTCCGCCGGAGCTGTGCGGCGTAGACGTCCCGGGCGCCCGACGGGGCGGGCCGAGGCGCCACGAAGCGCAGCACGGCCTCCTCGGGCTCCAGCCCCAGGGCCGATACCTCTTCCGCCACGTGACGTGCCAGGGCGCTGACGTATCCCCCGTCGTCGTGCCAGTGGCCGTGGACCGTCACGTCGAGCTGCTCTCCGCGACGTCCCAGCTCATGGTACAGCGCACTGAGGGCCCGGCCCGTGCCCGACGCGCTGAAGTGCGGCGACGCCGGGATCACCACCAGGCTCCGGGCTCCGCTGGCGAGGATCTCCCCCACCGCAGCGAACATGTCCTTCGCCTCGCTCCCGGGCGCCGTGAAGACACGCCACTGCTCGGGCAGGGCGCGGGCGAGCGCAGTGCCGAGCCGGGACAAGCCGTCCGGGGGTGTCCCGGCGCCCAGGATCAGAGCCGCGGACCGCCTCGGGTCCGCGACACGGCAAGCGTGGGCCGGATCACGCATGGCGCGCCTCCATCCCCGGATCCATGCCTCCGGGAATCGCCTCCTGCCACCGGTGGCGGATGGCTGCGTCGACCAGGGATCCGGCCCAACTCTCCACACCCACCGCATGGATGTGGGTGTACATTGCCAGGACGTTCTTGTAGCAGAGTCCGTCGCGCCGCCCGTCGAAGCCGTGCCCCTTCTGCACGCGGAACGCGAAGCTCGCGTTCTCGGCGATGACGGAGCGGAGGAAGGTGTAGTGGAACTCGTGGCCCCGGAGGGTCTCGCCGACGGGGTAGTACGGGTTCGCCTTGACCGCCTCGAGCACGGTGTACCCGTGCCCCTGGGGACGCTCCCCGAACCCGAAGACGGCGGGCACCGCCGCGGACATGGGGTAGACGCGTCCATCCACCTGGAGCTGCTCCCCCAGGTAGACCGTGCCGCCGCACTCGGCGTAGACCGGAACCCCCTCGTCCACGGCGCGACGCACCGACTCCCGGAAGGACACGTTCCCCGCCAGCGTGGCCGCCAGCGTCTCGGGGAATCCACCGCCCATGTAGAGCGCGTCCACCTCCGGGAGCGAGGGGTCTGCCAGGGGAGAGATCTCCACCAGGCGGGCCCCGGCCCGCTGCAGCGCCTCCAGGTTCTCCGGGTAGTAGAACTGGAAGGCCGCGTCGCGGAACACCCCGATACGCACCGACTCGGGTCGGGAGGCGAGCGTGACGGAGGGACCGCCTTGCGGCACCAACAGATCCGGCGCCGAGCGGGCCAGCGCCTCGATGGCGTCCAGGTCCAGGTGGCGCTCCACCGCGGCGGCCGCGTCCTCGACCGCTTCTCCGATGCGCGCGTGCTCGTCGGGGGGAACCAGCCCCAGGTGTCGTTCCGGGAACGGGTGCCGGCGGAGGCGAGGTACTGCGCCCACCACCGGGATGTGGCACACGTCCTCGATGGAGGCACGCAGGACCCCCTCATGGCGCGCTCCCGCCGTCTGGTTGAGCACCACCCCGCGGATGTCCACGTCGGGATCCATGTGCATGCAACCCAGCACGGCGGCGGCGGCGGTACGGGTGCACTTGGTGCAGTCCAGGACCAGGAGCACCGGCGTGCCCAGGACCTTGGCCACTTCGGCGGTGCTGAAGCTCCCCCGGGCGTCCACGCCGTCGAAGAGCCCACGGTTGCCCTCGATGACGGCGAGGTCGCTCCCCTCCGCGCCGGAGAGGAACGAACGCAGCACATCGTCGGGCGACATGAGGAAGAGGTCCAGGTTCCGGCAGGGGCTTCCCGCCGCCTGGCTCAGCCAGGCGGCGTCGATGTAGTCGGGCCCCTTCTTGAAGGGAGCCACGGTGTGATCACGCTTCCGCCACGCCGCCGCCAGGCCTACGGAGACCAGCGTCTTCCCTCCGCCTCCGCTGAGTCCCGCGACGACGATCCGTGGCGTGGCCATGCCCGCTCCTATGCCATCTCGATGAAGCCGCACGGGCAGATGTCGGCGCATTTCTCGCAGCCCGTGCAGTTTCCGACCTTGAGGATGTAGAGATCGCCCTTGTTCATGGGCTTTTCGATGGCTGAGTCCTGGCAATACATCCAGCACTTCTCGCAGTCGAAGCAGTAGCCGCAGCTCATGCACCGCTGCGCTTCCAGGAGGGCCTCCTCCTGGCTGAAGCCCAGGTTGACCTCCCGGTCCAGCTCGCCCAGGCGCTCGCCCACCTCCACCGTGGTGGGCTCGTTGCGCTCCATCCTCTGGTAGTGGTCCAGGTGCATCTTTTCGGTGCGGATCACCTTGCGGGTGTCCACCACCGGCTCGGTCCCCAGGAAGGAGCGCTCGATGGACTCGGCGGCCTTGCGCCCCTGCCCCACCGCGTCGGTGACCAGGGCCAGGTTGGTCACGTCGCCTCCGGCCCACACGTTGTCGACCCGTGTGTGGCCGTGCTCGTCCACCTGGATCCAGCTCTTGCCGTCTCCGTCCAGGAGCTCCCGGAAGCCGCTGAAGTCGGGGTGCTGGCTCACGGCGGAGATGACGGCGCTGGCCGGGATCTCGAACTCCGAGCCCTCGATGGGCACGGGCCGCCGTCGCCCCGAGTCGTCGGGCTCGCCCAGCTCCATGCGGATGGCCACCATGGACTTGACCAGGCCGTCGTCGCCCTTCTTGAAGCCCACCGGTGCGGCCAGGAACTCCACCACGACGCCCTCCTTGATGGCCTCCTCCACCTCCTCCTTGATGGCGGGCATCTCCTGCAGCGTGCGGCGGTAGAGGATGGTGACGTTGGCGCCCAGGCGCTTGCAGATGCGCGCCGCGTCGATGGCGGTGTCGCCTCCACCTACGACGATTGCGACCACGTCCTTCCCCAGGTCCAGCGTCTCCCCGTGATGGAATCGGTTCAGGAAGTCCACGCCGCTGAACACGTTGGGCGCATCCTCACCCTCCACGCCGAGACTCACGCCCTGCTGGGCGCCCAGGGCGACGTAGACGGCGTCGTACTCCTCCTTGAGCTCGCCCATCGTGATGTCGCGGCCGACCTTCACATTGCAGTGGAGCTCCACGCCCAGGTCCAGGATGCGCTGGATCTCGGCATCCAGAACGTCCTCGTGGAGCCGGTAGCCCGGAATCCCGTAGCGGAGCATGCCGCCGGGCTTCTCATAGGCCTCGAAGACCTTGACCGCATAGCCCCTCCGCGCGAGCTGGTAGGCGCACGACAGCCCGCTCGGCCCGGCTCCCACCACGGCGATCCTCTGGGACTTCGACTCCTCGCTGAGCCGCTTCAGGCCCAGCCCGTGCTCGATGCCGAAGTCACCGATGGCCCGCTCCACCTTGTTGATGTGGACCGCGCCCTCCAACTCCTTCCGGTTGCACTCCGTCTCGCACGGAGCCGGGCACACCCTGCCGCACACGGCGGGGAAGGGACTGGTGTCGGTGACGGTCTCCCAGGCCTCGCGGTAGGCATCGTCCAGCGTCTTCCCGAGATGCTCGGCCAAGGAGATGGCGGTGAGGAACTCCCGGATGCGGTTTCCGCTGGGGCACGTATCCGTGCAAGGCGGCCGCTTCTCCACGAACTTCGGCCGCAACGGGGACTGCTCCCGAGAAGGCCCTCCGCCGAATCCGCCTCGGGTACCGAACGACTTCTTCTTCTTCACCCTCTTCTTGACAGCCATGGGTCACCTCTCGCGACCGTGCTCCACTCCGCTGCGGACATCCATCCGTGCTCCCACCACACACAATCGATGCGGCCGGGGCCGGAGGGTCGGGATCGTGCTGAAGGTCATTGCCGCCACGGCGGCGTCACCTGCCGGCTATCATCCGCCGGTGTTCGCGTTCTCCGCCGGCGGCAGCTCTACGTAGCTCCCACCGAAGTAGGTGTAGATGCAGCGTCCCGAGTCGATGAGCTCGCGGATGGCGGACTTGCAGGTCTTCTTGTCCACCTCGTCGCCGAACCGCTGCACCATGGCCTTGGTCAGGTCCATGGCCTTCAGCTTCTTCTTGCCCTGGTATTCCGACACCATGTCGTACATGGCATCGGCTACTTGTTCGACCGTCATGGCCATGAGGGCACCTCCTGCCTGTGATGGGGCGCGCCGTCACGGCGCGCCCCGTTCCGTGACTTCTAATGCCTCAGTTGCGCTGACCGCTTGTAGCTCAGGCCCGCGTACCGGTAGTCGTCGATGTGCTCCTTCTCGAACGGGATGCCGGTGAGCTTGAAGAACTTCGGCCACCCGATGCGCTCGATGAACTCGCCCATGCGCTCGTGGGGCCGCGCTCCGTCCGCCCACACCTCGACGATCTTCCGGATGGTCTGGACGGCTTCCGTCCAACGCGGCGGGTCGTTCTCGATGAACGGCACGGCCAGCTTGGAGAAGAGGGGCTCGTGCCGGGCGTTGGAGACCTTGCCGCCGACCCAGATGGAGATCCCGTCGTTGAGGGCGTCGGCCATGGGAAGGGCCGGGCACACCGAGAAGCAGTTCGCGCAGAACATGCACAGCTCCTCGTCGATCTCCACCGTCGGATTGCCGTTGCTCGAGGCCGGCCGGATGGCCGCCGTGGGGCATGCCGCGATGACGTTGGGAATCTCGCAGACCTTGTTCAGGCCGTCCTGCACCCGGGGCGGCCGACGGTGCACGCCCAGGATGGCAATGTCCGAGCAGTGCACGGCGCCGCACATGTTCAGGCAGCACGCCAGCGCGATGCGCAGCTTGCCGGGGATCTGCTTGGAGCCGTCGAAATACTCGTTCAGGTCGTCCATCACCGCCTTCACCACGCCCGAGGCGTCGGTGGCCGCCGAGTGGCAGTGCACCCACCCCTGGGTATGGACGATGCTGGAGATGGCCGGCCCGATGCCGCCCACCGGATGCCCCAGGGCCGCCAGGTCGGCGATGAGGGGCTCGATGTTGGCGTCGTCGGTGAGGAGGAACTCCACGTTGTGCCGGCTCGTGAAGCGCAGGTAGCCGTCGCAGTACGTGTCGGCCAGCTCGGCGTACTTGCGGATGCGCTTGGTCCCCAGCAGGCGGGGAGATCCGGCGCGCACCGTGAAGAGCTTGTCGCCCGACTCACCCACGTGGACCATCACACCCGGCTTGAGGATCTCGTGGTACTTCCACTTTCCGTAGTTTTCCTTGATGATCGGGGGCAAGAACCGCCGGTAATCCGGAGGGCCGATGTCCGTTCGTCTCTGCGTGTCCATCTATCCGTTCTCCCAGGAAAAACTCTGCTTGTTCGTCGTCGTCAGGGTCGAAAGAAGGGAGCGGTCTACGTGGCACCGGCGGTGGCCGGCTCCTCGTTCTCCTCTTCCTCTTCTTCCTCCTCGTAGTATTCCTCGTAGAAGACGTACGGATTGTCTCTCGGGTGGGCGATCATCTCGGGGATCGGCTCCACGCCGATGGCCTCGAGGAAGTTCCCCAGGCCCACGCGCTGCATGATCTCTCCCACGCGCTCCCGGTTCTTTCCGTGCTCGCACCAGAAGTCCCAGATGCGCTCGGCCAGGTCTTTGATCTCGTCGTAGGGAGGCTCGAGCTTGATGAACGGGATGATCACCGAGGAGAGCTGCGCGCCCTGCACGATGGGCGCCTTGGCGCCCAGCAGGATCGTGGCTCCCCGGTCCTCGCCGGGACGGAGCGCCTTGGGCATGGCGTTGATGCAGTGCATGCACTTGACGCAATTGCTGTCGTCGATGGCGAGCTCGTTGCCGTCCCACTCCATGCACTTGGTCGGGCAGTTCCCGCAGATGTCCCGCTCGATGTTGAGCCCGCCCTCGGCGTAGGCCCGGACCTCGTCCTGGTCGATGCGGATCTCGTCGCGCCACGTGCCGATGATGGACATGTCGGAGCGGGCGATCGACGCCACGCAGTCGTTGGGGCATCCCGAGCACTTGAACTTGAACTTGTATGGGAACGCCGGCCGGTGGAGCTCGTCCTGGAACGTCTGGGTCAGGTCGTTGCACAGGTCCAGCGTGTCGTAGCAAGCCCACTCGCAACGCGCCGGCCCCACGCACGCGCTGGGTGTGCGCACATCGGACCCCGAGCCGCCCAGGTCGAAATCGGCCTCGGTAAGCGCCCGGAAGGTGGGCTCGAGCTCGTCGGTCGTGGTCCCCAGGAGGATGATATCCCCTGTGGACCCGTGCATGTTGGTGAGCCCGGACCCGTGCTCGTCCCAGATGTCGCAGATCGTCCGGAGCGCGTCGGAGGTGTAGAACCACCCGCTGGGCATGTTGACGCGCAGCGTGTGGAAGTGGGCGATGGCCGGGAACTCGTCCTGAATGTCGTTGTACCGGCCGATGACGCCACCACCATACCCGTGCACGCCGACGATACCGCCGTGCTTCCAGTGGCCGATCTTCTCGCGGTAGGAGCGCTCGAGCAGCCCGAGGAGCTGCGAGCACTGCTCCTTGCCTTCTGCGGCCATCTCCTTGATTTGTGTGACGAAGCTGGGCCAGGGACCCTTTTCCAGCTCGTCCAACAATGGGGTGCCGCCGCCGTCCTTCTCTGCCATCGTTCTCTCCTTGTGGCGTGGCGCCGCGGCGCTACCGCCACGGTGCGCGTTACGCCAGTTGCATCCTCTCTCTCACACTCAGGACGACCTTGTACAGGGCCGTCAGGACGAACCCGCCGACTGCATAGACCCCCACGGTGATGGCGATCTCCGGCACCGTGGGCGCGTACTCGGTGATGGCCCCCAGGGGCGATGGGATGAACCCCACCACCACCAGGGCCAGCCCCTTCTCGATCCACAGCGCCGCGATCACTCCCACGCACAGCCAGGGCAACACCGAGTCGCGGTGGCGTACGCGGGGAATGAGGAGCAGCACCGTGCAACCCACGGCCAGGGCGTCGCCGACCCACGTCCAGGGAGTCAGCGCCGCATGCCCCTCGAGACCCGTCAGGAGGTAGGCGAAGGGGTGGACGTCGTGGGGAATGGCGCTGTAGAGCGCCGTGAACATCTCCACCAGGACGAAGAACACGTTGATGGCCATGGCGTAGGTGACGATGGTGGACAGCGCCCGGATGGACTGCCGTCCCACGTCGAATCCACCGTACCGCCGCACCAGCAGAGCCAGAAGGATGAGGAGGCTCGGCCCCGCGGCGAACGCCGACGCCAGAAAGCGCGGCGCCAGGATGGCCGTCATCCAGAACGGACGGGCGCCCAGGCCGGAATACAGGAACGCCGTGACCGTGTGGATGCTCACCGCCCAGGGGATGGACAGGTAGATGAGCGGCCGGACCCACCGGGGAGGCGGCATGTCCTTCCGCTCGGCTTCGATGGTCACCATTCCGATGACCAGGTTGATCAGGAGGTAGCCAAACAGGACCATGAAGTCCCAGAACATCACGGAGTTGGGCTTCGGGTGCAGGATGACGTTCATCACCCGTCGGGGCTGCCCCATGTCCACGAAGATGAACAGCATGCAGACCAGGACCGCCGACACGGCCAGGAACTCGCCCAGGATCACAGTGCGGGCGAAGGCCTTGTAGTCGTGCAGGTAGTAGGGCAGCACCACCATGACCGCCGAGGCGGCCACGCCCACCATGAAGGTGAACTGGGCGATGTAGATGCCCCACGACACGTCCCGGCTCATGCCGGTGACGCTGAGGCCCTGGGCGAACTGGTGGCTGTAGGCCGCCAGCCCCACCAGGATGAGGACCGTCCAGAGTGCCAGAAGCGCCCAGTATCGCCTGCTGCCGTGGAAGACTCGGGTCAGCATGGCGTCACCCCCTCCCGCCTTCGGTCCTGGCCAGGGCCAGGGCCGGAAGCGCATCGGGAACGATGTAGTAGATGTTGGGCCCGGTCCCCAGGCCGACCCTGCGCACCGTGGTGGTGCGCTGGCGGAGGAGTCGGCTCACGTCGGACTCGGGGTCGCTGACGTCGCCGAACGTCAGGGCACCCTCGGCTCCGGGGATGGCCTCGGCGGCCTCCACGCACGCGGGACGCTGTCCCTTCCCGAGGCGTTCCTCGCAGAACGTGCACTTCTCCACCACGCCCTTGGTGCGGGTGGGGAAGTCGGAGGCCGGCTTCCCGTTGGCCTCCTTCTCCACGTAGTCCCGAGGATCCCGCCAGTTGAAGCTCCGGGCGCCATAGGGACACGCAGCCATGCAGTACCGGCAGCCGATGCATCGGTGCATGTCCATCATGACGATGCCGTCCGACTCCCGCTTCCAGGTGGCCCCTGTGGGGCACACCCTCACGCAGGCCGGGTCGGTACAGTGGTTGCACAGCACCAGGATCGGCGTCTCGAGGACGGCGTCTGGGGTGTGGGCGTGCACCTCGTCGGGGAGGACGTGCTCATACGGTTCGGACCAGATCCACTTCACCTCTTCCTCGGGATCGGGGATCCGGGGCACGTTGTGCTCCCGGTGGCACGCCTCGGCCACCGCGGCCCGCACGTCGTCTCGGAGGCATTTCTCCACGTCCACCACCATGGCCCACTGGGGCGTCGCGGATCCGCGCCCGGCCGCCTCCCCGGCCTGGGCCGCAGCCGCACCGGTGGTCCAGCGCACGGGGTCCAGGAGCGGGAGGCCCACGCCAGCGGCGACGGTGCCGCCGCCCAGGATCTTCAGGAAGGTTCGTCTGGACTCGGTCATGACGTCCCTCCTTGGCCCTCTCCCTCCGGCACCACGTGACAGCTCCAGCACGTGGGGTGGACGTCGGCGTAGTCGTGACACCGGGTGCAGAAGGTCTCGCTGTTCGTGTGACACTTCAGGCACGTGCCCGTGAGGCTCATCTCCCACTCGCGACCCGTGGACGAGGTCCACGTACGCTGCCCGTCCCGCACCACCAGGGTCCTCCATTCGTTCAGGAGCTGCTGGTGGCTCGCGCGCATGAAGAGGGTGTCCTCGACGCAGCCCGACGGATCCACGGAGCGCTCCAGCTCCGGCTGCGCCGGGTCGGCGGGCGACGCCATGGCGCTCCACACCGGGTAGGCGGCAAGCGCGAAGAAGACGACGAGGCCGAGGCCGATCTTCCACCGATCACCCATGGGCACCCACCTCCTCTCTCTCTTCCGGACGTTCCGCGGTGGACCGGGGCGCGGGGGCATCGTGGACGGGGACTCCCGAGGCGGTCCCGGGGATCTCCTCCAGCCTGAGGTTGAGCGTCCGTGGCCCCTCCCCCTCGAACACCGTGGCGTTGGCGACGAGCTCGCTGATCCCCGTGACCTTCACGCCCGGCGCCCAGTAGTCGCACACCGTCGGCAGCGTGGCCCGGTCGATGGCGCACATGGCCGCCAGCTGGTTCACACCGTAGCGCTCCTGCACGAACCGCACGGCGTTGCCCCGGGGCAGCCCACCCCGGAGCCTCATCTCCATGTTCTCGTCGGTGCCCAACCCGGCGCCTCCGCCGCAGCAGAACGTCTGCTCGCGGATCGTATTCTCCGGCATCTCGTGGAAGTGGTTGCACACGCTGCGGAGCACGAGGCGCGGCTCCTCGAGAATGCCCATGGCCCGGGCCGGGTTGCACGAGTCGTGGAAGGTGACCCGGATGTGGTCGTTCCTGGATGGGTCCAGCTTGAGCTTCCCGTGCCGGATCACGTCGGCCAGGAGCTCCATGATGTGGATGGCCTTGGTGGAGCGGGCATGCTCGAATACGGTGCCCGTCACCGGCGACCTGGGGACCTCCAGGAAATCGGCCGGGCCGTTCATGGTGTCCATGTACTGGTTCACCACCCGCCACATGTGGCCGCACTCGCCACCCAGGATCCACCTCACCCCCAGGCGCTCCGCCTCGGCGTAGACCTTGGCGTTGAGGCGCTTCATGGCCTCATGGGAGGTGAAGAGCCCGAAGTTGCCCCCGTCGGAGGCATAGGTGCTCCACGTGTAGTCGATATCCAGCTCGTGGAAGAGCAGCATGTACGCCATGCAGGTGTAGATGCCAGGCTCCGCCACGAAGTCACCCGATGGCGTGAAGAACAGGATCTCGGCGCCCTTCTTGTTGATGGGCAGGTCCACCCGGATCCCGGTGGCCTCCTCGATGTCGTCCACCATGAACTCCAGCGTGTCCACGAGGCCGTGGGGCTGGATGCCCAGGTGGTTGCCCGTGCGGAAACAGTTGGCCACGGGCTCGATGACCCAGTTCACGTAGAGCCCCAGGAGTCCCAGGAGCTCCCGGGCCATCATGGTGATCTCGGCGGTGTCGATCCCGTAGGGACAGAACACCGAGCAGCGGCGGCATTCGGTGCACTGGTAGAAGTAGTAGAACCACTCCTTGATGACCTCGGGGGTCAGCTCCCGACCGCCGGCGAGCTTGCCGAAGACCTTGCCCAGCGCCGTGAAGTCCTTGCGGTATACCGAGCGGAGAAGCTCGGCCCGGAGCACCGGCATGTTCTTGGGGTCACCCGAGCCGATGAAGAACTGGCACTTGTCGGCGCACGCTCCGCAGCGCACGCAGATATCCATGAACAGCTTGAAGGAGCGGAAGCGCTTGAGGCGGTCGGCCATGCCCTCGAGCACGGTCTTCTTCCACCCCTCGGGGAGCTTCCAGTCCTCGTCCGTGACCGCCCATTCGTGGGCGTTGGGGAGATCCAGGACCTTCAGGTTCTTGGGCTTGCCAGGGTAGATGAAGGTCCCGGGCCGCGCGTCCACAGGCGTATCCATCCATCCCGTGTCCGGCGGGCGCTGGTCGATGTCCAGCAGCTCTTCGTGCTTGTAATAGCCAGGTTCGTCAGGGCTCGACATGGCGTCTATTCCTTCTCGACCGGGACTCCGGCCGCGATCATCTTTTCGCGGAATTCGTCTTCGTATTCCGCGTAGGGGTGGACCTTCACCGGGTGGTCCCAGGGATTCACGTGCCGCACGGCCCGGTTGTTGTTGGCCAGGTTTCTCGTGGGGCTCAGGAACACGCCGGCCATGTGCACCAGCTTGCTCAGCGGGAAGTACGCCAGCAGCACGGTCACCAGGAAGAGGTGCCCGATGAACAGCGGGCTGAGGTCGGCGGGCACGGTGGGCGCGAGGTGCGCCAGCCCCAGCGCCAGCTCCTTGACCCCGGCCACGTCCACCTTGCTCACGTGGCGCATCCAGAATCCGCTCGCCCCGATGCCCAGGAGGAGGAGGAGCGGGAAGTAGTCCCCTATCAGCGAGATGTAGCGCACCTGCGGGTTCACCAGCCGCCTGAGCAGGAGGTAGGTGAGGGCGACCAGGAAGACCACCGACGACACGAACACCACGGGCACGCCGATCTCCAGGAAGCCGTCGACACTCTCGAGGAAAGTCACGAAGGCCGGCACCGGATCGGTCACGAGCCGGAGATGGCGCACGAGGATCAGCAGCATGGACCAATGGAAGGCCATGGCCCCAAGCCAGAGGGTCAGGTCCGTGCCGTAGGTGAGGCGCTTGTCCTTCGTCATGGAGCTGCGGGTGTTGCGCAGCAGCGAGCGGAAGAAGAGGACCTCCAGCGCCATGCGCCCCACGGCCTCCCACCCCGTGGAGGGGTTGTCGAGCCTCTGCCGGCGAATCCACGGGAGCGAGCGTTCCTGCCCACAGGTCGTGGGAATCCGGAAGGGCACCGGCGACCTCGCCCATCCCCAGACCCGCACCACCAGTCCGCTGATGAAGAGAAGCACCGCCAAGTAGGGAAGCGCGACCGCGAACGCCCACGTCATCCCCGAAGCGGCACCCAGCATCCCCACCAAGAACAGGCCGACAACCAAAGCCGCGGCAATCACCACGTTCATGGCCTCTCCCCCTCCGCGGCGGCCGCCTCGACCCGGCCCGCCATCCACGGAATCGATCTCTTGAGCTCGGCCACGCGGAGCTCGAACAGCCGCTCGCGATGGGCCACGTACAGGTCGAAGGCCGCGAGCCCCGCGCTGTCCACGCGGGACTCCAGCTCGACCAGCTCGCGCCGGAGGCTGGGGTCCTCCAGGGCTTCTCCCAGCTCGGCGCGGATCACCGCCTTGAGGCGGAACACGAAGCTCACGGCTTCGCCGGGCGTCTGCTCCTGGACAGCGCGGACCTGGAGGATCCGGTCGAGCGCGGTGCGCACCGACTCGGCGTCGGCACCGTTCAGGAGCCAGTCCACCAACGCCCGGGTCCCTTCCCGCAGGCCGTGGCCCACGGGGTTGGCGAAGGGATCACGTTCACGACGCCAGGCGGCGGCGGTGCGGGCCGGATACGCAGCCAGCGTATCCTCGAGCCAACGATCGGCGATCTCGTCCGCCCGCCGCCTCAGCAGTTCCCGGAGCATGAAGGCACCACCTTCCTCGCTGCGCCGTCAGACGCAGCCTGTGGGCTTGGGGAGGCCGGCCACCTTGCACGCTCCCTTGGCCGGTCCGCTCGGGAAGAGGTCGTAGATCTCCTTCAGCTTGAAGCCCGTGGACTTGCAGAGCTTCCGGATCATCGGCGCCATGCTGTACTCGAGGTAGTACTCCCGCAGGTATTTCACGACCTTCCAGTGGTCCTCGGTCATCTCTGGAACGTCTTCGGTCTTGGCCAGGTCGAGGGCGACCTTCTCATCCCACGCGCCCGGGTCCTGGATGAACCCGTCCTCGTCGATCTCGATGAGCTTGCCGCCAAGTTCGATCTTCTCCATGGGTCCTCCTGTCCTCCTGCCCTAGTGCGTTCCGGCTTGCACCGACGTCAGCTCGGGCCGTCGCTTGCGGTTGAATTGGATGTCCAGATCCACCTCGGGCGGGTGTCTGAGCGTTTCGCAGATCACCGCCTCTTCGGCCACGCGGCGCACCTCGGCTTCCCACGCCTCGGGGAAGCCTTCCGGCACGTCGATGTCCACGACGATGGCCCCGATGCGCTTGGGCCTGCCGATGAACTCGAACAGCAGGTTCACCGAGACGTCACCGTCGTCGCAGCCGCGGGTGTTGCAGTAGCCCTGGACCTGCATGGCCACGCATGCGCCCAGGGCGCCGGCCAGAAGCTCGGCCGGCGTGAAGCCCTTCCCCTCTCCCCCGTCTTCCGGGGCCATGTCGGCGGCCACCTTCCTACGGCGCACCCGCACGTCGAAGGCCAGGCCGTCCTTGTGCTTGATGGTGATGAGGTTCATGGCCACCCTCCCGTTCCTCACGCGCCCGTGGCGGCGTGATGGAGCTTCACTTCGACCTTCTCTTCGAGCCCCGCGTAGTACGCCTTGAGGATCTTCAGCACCTCCGGCCGGCTGAAGTCCTCCGGGGGGTCCCCACCCTCGGAGAGGGTCTTGCGAAGCATGGTGCCGCTCAGAAGGAGTCGATCCTCCTTGCCGTGGGGGCAGGTCTTCATGGAAGCCATGCCGCGGCATTTGAAGCAGTAGAAGGTCCAGTCGATCTTCAGCGGTTGGGTCCCCAGGCTGCCTGCCGGGAGCTCGTCGAAGATCGTCTGGGCGTCGAAGGGCCCGTAGTAGTCGCCCACGCCGGCGTGGTCGCGGCCCACGATGAGGTGGCTGCAGCCGTAGTTCTGCCGGAAGACGGCGTGGAGCAGCGCTTCCCGGGGCCCGGCGTACCGCATGTCCAGCGGATAGCCGCCCTGGATCACCGAGTCCTTCACGAAGTAGTTGTCCACCAGCGTGTCGATGCACTTCACGCGCACGTCGGCGGGGATGTCACCGGGTTTGAGCTTGCCCACGAGCTGGTGGATGAAGAGCCCGTCCAGGATCTCCAGGGCGATCTTCGCCAGGTACTCGTGGGACCGGTGCATGGGGTTGCGGAGCTGGAGGGCGGCCACCGTCTTCCATCCCCGCTCGTTGAAGAGCTTCCGGGATTCGGCGGGACGCATGTAGACGTCTCCGAACTCCTCGGGGAAGTAGCTCTCGCTGAGCACCTTGATGGGGCCACCCAGGTTCACGGCCTTCTGGCCCATGACCATGGCGACGCCGGGGTGCTCCGGGTCGTTGGTGCGGTAGACCTCCTTGCACTCCAGGTCCCGGTCGATGGTGTAGCGGTCCTGGACCGTCATGATGGCCATGTCGGTCCCGGTCTCCTCGTCGACCAGGGTGATGTCCTGCCCGTCCTTGATGCCGCCGGCGTCCTCCTCGGAGACCGACACGGTGATGGGGATGGGCCAGAACGTGCCGTCGGACATGATCATGTCCGTGCACACGCTCTTCCAGTCGGCTGCGCCCATGAAGCCGGTCAGCGGCGTGAAGCCGCCGATCCCCATCATGATGGCGTCGCCCGTTTCCCGGGACGTGATGGAGATGCGCTTCAGGGTCTGGGCCCTGACGCGTTCCTCCTCGAGCTCCTTGCCCTCGATCAGCAGCGGCTTCAGCGTTTGCGCCTTGCCGTGTGGCTTGACCAGTAGATCCATCTCGATTCCCTCAGGCGCGGGTGGTGTGCCGCGCACGTGTGATTGGTGTGCGCTGCAAGAATCCGTGGGCAGGATTTCGGTTCAGTTCGGTCCGGGTACGCTCCCTCCGGCTTCGACCGCCGGTGGTTGGGGGGTGGCCGGAAGCGGAATCGCCACGGGGGGGCGTCCCCGGACCGGGTGGAAGCGTCCGGTATGCTCCGCGTACGCCATGGCCACCGTCCGGTAGAAGACGTGGGCGAGCTTGGAGTAGGGCAGGAAGACCAGGAGCTGGAAGACCAGCACCAGGTGCACGAAGTAGATGGCGTAGGCCGTGTTGGCGGCGGCGCCACCCGGGGTCACGGTGAAGCGGAAGATCTCGGCGGCGAAGCCGGTCACACCCACCCCCAGCAACACCCACAGGAGGGTCCAGTCGAAGGTGGAGCTGGACGGCACGCCCTTGCCCTGGGCGCGGCGGTCCAGCATGGCCTTCGTGGAGCCGTAGATGAGGGCCACGCCGCCCACGTTGGCCAGGATCTTCATGGGATGGAGGAGGCCGAAGGGGTACATGGGCTCCACGCCGAACACCGGCATGAGGTACATGTCGATGGTGGCCCACACCGTCACCACGAAGAGGGCCCCGAAGCCGTAGAAGGCGGCCAGGTGCGCAACCTGCCTGGGCTTCTGGGCCTGGCACATACCGAAGCGCTCGTGGGTCAGGATCGACTTGACGGCCAGCACGAAGCTCGCCGCCACCCCCGATGCGACCACGTACCGGCCCTCCGCCTGGTCCGCGGCCCGCATGGCACCCCAGAACCTCGCCAGCGCCACCACCATGAGCACGAAGCTCAGGGTCGTGAGCGATCCGTAGAAGCCGATGAGCATCCAGTGGGGGAAGAAGTCGGCGTAGAAGCCCGGGTGGGCCTCGAAGGGCCACGCGGCCTCCAGGGGTCCCCGCGCCGCGATGACCAGGGCGATGAGCACCGCCGGCACCAGGAACGTGAGAGGCAGCGTCCTCGCCCGGTTCACCCATCGTGCCAGGAAGGACGGCATGGCATAGTGCTGCACGGCGTGGCGCCGCACCGCCGCCAGGACGTCGCCGGGGCGGGCACCCCGGGGGCACTTGAGGGAGCAGTCGTTGCACTGGTGGCACAGCCACACGTCGGGATCGGTCACCAGGCGGTCCCTGAGGCCCCACTGGGCCCAGGCCATCTCCTTCCTGGGAAACGGGTTCGTCCCGTCCGAGAGCTCGCAGACCACGGAGCAGTTGGCGCACTGCATACACTTCTTCAGGTCGCCGCCACCCGAGGCGATGATGTCCTCGACGAACTCCCGATCCGGCCTCACCAGCACGGCTTCGGCCATGGTCCCTGTCTCCTCTGTGGGTGGCCAGACCGGGAGGGGAGCCCGACCACCCGACGTCGCTCTGTCAGAACCCCTTGAAGGGGTTCATTCCGATCTCCTCGATCTCTGCCGCGAACTCGTTCACGACCTCGGGCAGGCGGTCGAACTCGTTGATGGGCAGCTGCACCAGGCGCA
The DNA here is from genome assembly GCA_050114675.1 of Gemmatimonadota bacterium. Lineage (GTDB taxonomy): Bacteria > Gemmatimonadota > Gemmatimonadetes > Longimicrobiales > Gaopeijiaceae > SZUA-318. The sequence goes on from JASFRY010000021.1 coordinate 18,242, forward strand.
CCCGTTCCTCTTCCAGGGCAAGCTGCTTGAGCTTCTCCCGGATGTTTCCGCTACGGGTCTCCATGAGCTCGCTGCCACGGATGAAGTGGCACTGGTAGTCCTCGCCGGATCGGCACCCCACCAGGAGGATGCCGTCGTAGCCGCGCGACAGGGCGTCGGC
>JASFRY010000022.1:0-18360 GCA_050114675.1 Gemmatimonadota bacterium
GGCCGCCGCCATCGCGGTGGTGGGGCTGGACCAGCTGCCCCAGGAATTCCGGGGCTACTTCCTTCGGCCCCAGGGCTTCATCGACGATCCGTCGGAAAGCGGACCGGCCTCCCCACCGGTGCTCCTGGTCTCCTCGGACGCGGCGAGCCACTTCTTCTCCACCCCCCTCGACCAGCTCCAGGCCGGAACCGCCGGCGCCTCGGTGGACATCCACCTGCGCTATGACGTGGCGCCCATGCCGTACCCGTCCCGCAACGTGGTCGCCATTCTCCCCGGAAGCGCCCCCTCGCTCCGGGGCGAGTACGTGGCCATCGGCGCCCACAACGACCACATCGGGTTCAACCAGAACCCGGTCGCCCACGACTCGCTGCGCATCTGGAACCACGTGGTTCGGCCCGAGGGCGCCGACGACCGGGGAAACCAGGTCACGCCCGAGCAGCAGGCCGAGGTGAACCGGCTCCTGGCCGAGTACCGGGCGGCGCATCCGGGCCCCGTGCGCATGGACTCCATCTCCAACGGTGCCGACGACGACGGATCGGGCTCGGTGGCGGCTCTGGAGATCGCCGAGAAGATGGCGTCCATGAGCCCCCGTCCGAAGCGCTCCATCCTCTTCGTGTGGCACGTGGGTGAGGAGAAGGGCCTCCTGGGCTCGCGCTACTTCACCGACCATCCCACCGTCCCCCGGGACTCCATCGTGGCACAGCTCAACATGGACATGGTGGGTCGGGGCGACGCCGACGACGAGACGGGCCACGACATCGCAGGCAACGCCCTGCACGGGAGTCCCGACTACCTCATGCTCGTGGGCTCCCGGCGCCTTTCCACGGAGTTGGGTGACCTGGTGGAACGGGTCAACAGGGACGACGCCCACGGGCTGGTGTTCGACTACGCCTTCGACGCGCCCAACCACCCGTCCAACATCTACGGCCGGAGCGATCACTACGAATACGCGCGCTTCGGGATCCCCATCGTGTTCTTCACCACCGGGCTCCATTCGGACTACCACCAGGTGACCGACGAGCCCGAATACATCGACTACACCCACATGGCCCGCATCTCGAACTTCGTGGAGGACGTGGCCGCGCACGTGGCGAACCTGGATCATCGGATCGTGGTGGATCACCCCATCGCCGACGGAAACGACGGCGGATCCTAGGGTTCCCGTCTCCCTCCTCTCTGCTGTCCGCCTCCGGGGCCGGCGTCTCCGTGACGCCGGCCCCTTTCCGTCCGGCCTGACTACGCCGAGGCCGCCTGTGCGGCCTCGCCTTGCCCGCTCCGCCGACCTCCCGCATTGTGACCCGTTCGCACTGCCCGTCGTACCGCTTCCCGCAGGAGTCTCCACGCCCTGCTTCGTTTCCGGAGCCCGCCCCATGTTGAGGAATTCGTTCCGAGCTCTCGTCGTCACGCTGCTCCTGGCAGCCCCGGCGCCGGTCTTCGCCCAGAGCGCTCCCATGATGTCCCACGTGGATCCCGCCCTCTTCCAGGGGATGCACTTCCGACTGGTGGGACCCAATCAGGGGGGGCGCGTGACCACCGTCACGGGCGTTCCATCCCAGCCGAAGACCTTCTACATGGGAGTGGCGTCCGGGGGATTGTGGCGTACCACCGACGGAGGTGACCACTGGCAGCCCATCACCGACGGGCAGGTCCCCCTGGGCTCCAGCGGCTCGGTGGCCGTGGCCGACACGGACCCCGATGTCATCTACTACGGCACCGGGTCCGACGGCATGAGGAGCAACGTCTCCACGGGCCGTGGCGTGTACAGGAGCACCGACGGCGGCAAGACGTGGTCGTTCGCGGGGCTCCGGGACGTGGGGCAGATCGGCGAGGTGCGCATCCACCCCACCGACCCCAACACGGTGTGGGTGGCGGCCATCGGCGACGTCTTCAAGCCGACGCCCGAGCGAGGCGTCTACAAGACCACCGACGGCGGCAAGACGTGGAAGAACACGCTCTCCATCTCCGACAGCACCGGCGCCATGGACGTGGAGATCAAGCCAGACGATCCCAGCGTGGTCTACGCGTGGATGAGCCGCATCGAGCGCAAGCCCTGGACCATCATCAGCGGGTCCCACGAGGGCGGCTTCTTCAAGAGCACCGACGGCGGCGAGCACTTCGAGAAGATCACCAACGGCCTGCCCACGGGGCTCATCGGCAAGGCCAACCTGGCGGTGAGCGCCGACAACCCGGAGCGCATCTACGCGCTCGTCGAAGCCAAGCCCGGCGGCGGGCTGTACCGATCCGACGATGCCGGTGAGAGCTGGACCATGGTGAACGACGAAGGCGCCATCATCCAGCGACCCTTCTACTACACCGCCCTGGGCGCCGACCCCACCGACGCCGACGTGGTGTACATGGGCGCCGAGAGCTTCTTCAAGAGCACCGACGGGGGGAAGACGCTGACGCGGCTCCCCACGCCCCACGGCGACAACCACGACATCTGGATCAACCCCAACGACGGCCAGATCATGGTCCAGGCCAACGACGGCGGGGCCAACGTGTCGTTCGACGGCGGGAAGACGTGGTCCACGCAGATGAACCAGCCTACCGCCGAGATCTACGGGATCCATATCGACAAGCGCTTCCCGTACCGCCTGTACGGGGCCCAGCAGGACGACGGCACCCACATGATGTCCCACGTGGCCGAAGGTGGGGAGATGAACGTGGACTGGTGGCCGGGACCCGGGTGTGAGACCGGTCCGGTGGTCCCCCACCCGTCGGACCCCAACATCGTCTACGGGTCCTGCAAGGGGCAGTTCGAGTACATGGACTTGAGGACGGGCCAGACCCGGGAGTACTGGGTGGGCGGCCAGTCCCTCTACGGCAACCCGGCGAGCGATCTCATCTACCGCTTCCAGCGGGTCTCGCCCATGGAGACGTCACCCCACGATCCCGACGTGCTCTACTACGGCTCGCAGCATGTGCACCGCACCCACGACAAGGGCGTGCACTGGGAGACGATATCCCCTGACCTCACGGCCCACCCCGCCGGCACCCAGGGCGTGAGCGGTGAGCCCATCACGCGGGACGTCACCGGCGAGGAGTTCTATAGCACCCTGTACGCCATCGCCGAGTCGCCCCACGAGGCCGGCGTCATCTGGGTGGGCTCCAACGACGGACCCTTCCACATCACGCGGGACGACGGCAAGACGTGGACGGACATCACGCCCCCGGACCTCCCCGAAGGCGGCCGGGTGGCGTTCATCGACGTCTCGACCCATCGCCGGGGGTCGGCATACTACGCCGTGTACCGGTATCTGCTGGGCGACTATGCGCCGTACATCTACCTCACCAACGACTACGGCCAGACGTGGACCCGCCTCACCGACGGCAGCAACGGCATCCCCGACGACACGCCCACCAGGGTGGTGCGCGAGGACCCGGACCGGGAGGGGCTGCTCTACGCCGGCACCGAGTTCGGGATGTACATCTCCTTCGACAACGGGAGCCACTGGCAGCCCTTCAACCTCAACATGCCCCAGGTGCCCATCAACGACATCCAGGTCCACGACAACGACCTCGTGGTGGCCACCCAGGGACGCTCCATCCACATCCTGGACGACATCTCGGCGCTCCATCAGATCACACCCAGGACCGCGGCCTCGGCGGTACACCTGTACGCGCCGCGGGACGGCTACCGGACCGCGACCAAGCCCGAGCTGCTGGGTCCCATGATCGACTACTATCTGCCCGGCGCGCCGTCGGGCGCGGTGAAGGTCGACATCCTGGACGAGTCGGGCGCCACGGTGGCCTCGTACAGCAGCACCGACCGGCAGCCGTCGGGTGGCGGGCGTTTCGGCGGCTTCCGCTTCCGGGGACCGCCCCCGCCGCGGGTGACCACCGACAAGGGCTTCAACCGCATGGTGTGGAACGTGCGGGACGCCGACGGCATCACCATGCCGCCGGGGAAGTACCAGGCGCGCCTCACCGTGGAGGGAGCCTCCCAAACCCAGCCGTTCAACGTGCTCATCGACCCGCGGGTGGAAGCCGGCGGTGTGTCCGTGGTGGACCTGGTGGACCAGTACGAGCACAACAAGCGCATGGACGCCATGTCGAAGGAGGTCCAGGCGCTGGTGGATCGGGTGCAGAAGGCCATGGCGTCGGGTGACGCCGCCATGAAGCGGCGACTCCAGCCCATCGCCGACAGGCTACTGACGCCCGGGATTCGCTACAGCAAGCCGGGCCTTCAGGCTCATATCAACTACCTCCGCGGCATGACCAGCCGATCCGACCAGCGCGTCGGCCAGGACGCCATCGACCGGTACCAGCAGCTGCGAAAGGAGCTGGACGAGGTGGAGGCCGAGGCCAACCGGGTGCTGGGAGGAGGCTGACCAGCTCCGGTCGCGACGCGGCGCAGCCCGCCGACCCCGAGCCCCGTCCGGTTCCGCCGGGCGGGGCTTCGTCGTGCGGTGGACGTTCCCTGGTTCGTTGAAACTCCCATAACTATGGTTCCGTATATATACGATATCATAGCAACACGGCGTGCTGCTGTGACGCTCGCAGCCGCTGCCCCGTGGTGGGAGACCACATGTCCAGGATGCCCGAACCCCGGAGCCTCAAGCCCCAGTGGTTCCACATCCTCCTGTCTCTGGCGGACCGAGAGCTCCACGGCACCGCGATCATGGAGGAGGTCCTGGAGCGCACCGACGGTACCGTGCGCCTATGGCCCGGGATGCTGTACGGGTCTCTGAGGAAGATGACCGACGAAGGGCTCATCTCCGAGGTCGAGGCGCCGGACGACGCTCCCACCGAAGGGGGAAAGCGACGCTTCTACGCCATCACCCGAGCGGGCCGGCTGGTGCTGCACCAGGAGGTGGAGCGTCTGGCATCCTTCGTCAGGGTTGCTCATGCCAAGCACGTGGGTCGGGACCTGTGACGGACATGAGGCGAAGCGCCGAGGAGCGAGCCCGACGGCGGTACAGGGCCCTCCTGCGCCTGTATCCCCGCCAGCGGCGCCGCCGCGATGGGCCGGACATGGAGGATGCCTTCGTGGCGCTCCTGCGCCGCGACTCGGCACGGCACGGGTGGCTGGGCCGCCTCCGATGCTGGACGGGCGCCACGGCGGATGCGCTGAGACACGGGATCTCGGCCCGCCTCGAAGGGGCCGGATGGACGAACCGAAGGGGAGGAGGAAGGGAGATGCTGGGAACGGTCTGGAGTGACATCCGCTACGCCGTGCGCGCCCTGGTGCGACGGCCCGTCTTTGCGGCCACCGTCATCCTGACGCTGGCCCTGGGCATCGGGGCCAACGCCTCGGTGTTCACCGTGGTGAACGGGTTCATGTTCACTCCGCTTCCCTATGCCCACCCGGACCGGCTCGTCTCCCTCACGTCGGCCAATCCCGAGCTGGGGTGGTCCGACACCGATGTGGGCCCCCACGACGTATGGGACTGGAAGACCCGAGCGCGCTCCCTGGAGGACGCCGCGGTGTTCTACAGCGACGGCCTGAACATGACGGGACAGGGACAGCCCGAGCTGGTCCACGGCGTGCGCACCTCACCCAACCTCCTTCGCGTCCTGGGCCGACAACCGGCCCTGGGGCGGGACTTCACCGATGACGAGTATGGCGACGACCACCGTGTGGCCCTCCTGAGCGACGGCTTCTGGCAGCGCCACTTCGGCCGAGGCGACCAGGTGCTGGGATCGGTGCTGACCCTGGACGGCAACGCCTACACGGTGGTGGGCATCCTGCCCCCCGACTTCCAGTTCCTGGACTACGAGGAGCGCCCCGACGTCTACCTGCCTCTCACCGGGCGTCCCGACAAGGACCCGCGGGGGGGCCACTATGCAGACGCTGTAGGGCGTCTGGCCGAGGGATCGACCGTGGCGGAAGCGAGATCGGAGCTGAACGCCATCGCCGACCAGCTCGCCTCGGAGCACCCGGAGACGAACAAGGGATGGAAGGTGGAGGTCACCTCCACGCATCGGAAGCTGGTGGGCCCGATCGCCATGCGGGCGTCGGTGGTCCTCATGGTGGCGGTCCTCTTCGTCCTCCTCATGGCCTGCGTCAACGTGGCCAACCTCCTCATGGCCCGGGGCGAGGGCCGCGCCCGCGAGCTCGCCGTGCGGACGGCCCTGGGCGCCGGGCGCGCGCGGGTGGTCCGGCAGCTCCTGACCGAAAGTTCCGTGCTGGCCCTGGTCGGTGGCGGGCTGGGCCTCGTGCTGGCCATATGGGGGTACCGGGGCATCGCGGCGGGCCTCCCTGCCCAGCTGCCCCCAGTCTTCCATTGGGGGATGGACGCCAGGGTATTGCTGTTCACCACGGCGCTCACCGTTGGCTCGGCGCTGGTCTTCGGCCTGGTACCGGCCCTGCGGGTCACCCGGGGGGCGTTCCAGGCGCTTCGCGATGGAGGTCGCGGCGGACGGAGCCGGCGTTCCGGGCGGATGGGCGGCGCCCTGGTCGTGGCCCAGACGGCGCTGGCGCTGGTCCTCCTCGTGGGTGGAGGCCTGCTCATGAAGAGCCTCGCCAGGATGAGGACCCAGGACTTCGGATTCGATCCGGATCACGTGCTGACCGTGCGCATCGCACCGCCCCACGCCACCTACGACAACGATGCCAAGGTGCGCTCCTTCTGGGACGCGGTAGAGGCCAAGGCGCGGGCCCTTCCCGGAGTCGTGGCGGTGGGCACGACCCAGAGCCACCCCCTCATGGGCTCCAACTGGGGAAACACCGTCAGGATCTCCGGACAGGAAGAGCTGGAGCGGAGGGTCCGCACCACGTACGTCTCGCCGGGTCTCTTCGACGCGCTGCGCTTCCGGATCGTCCAGGGTCGTGGGATCACCCAGCGTGACGGTCCCGACGCGCCCCCTGCCGTGGTGGTGAACGAGGCGTTCGTGCGGCAGTACCTCCCACCGGACCAGAACGCCCTGGATCAGAGCCTCCTCGTCGACGACGACGGCGGATCGACGTCCATCCCCATCGTGGGCGTGGTCCACAACGTGGTGGAGCGGGGCGTGGACAGCCCGCCCGAGCCGTCGGTGTACGTATCGCTGGCGCAACGGGTGGTGGCCACGCGGTCCCTGGTGATACGCACCGCAGGCCCGCCGGTCGATGCCGTTCCGGAGATCCAGCAGGCGGTGTGGGCTGTGGATCCGGCCATCCCCCTCTACGACATCCAGACCATGAAGTCGCTGGTGGACGAGCGCCTTGGCGGCTTCCGGGTCATCGGATACCTCATGGCCACCTTCGCCGTCTTGTCGCTGATCCTGGGCGCGGTGGGGATCTACGGCGTCACGGCCTACGCGGCGGGCCAGCGCACCGGCGAGATCGGCGTCCGCCTGGCCATGGGTGCCGAGCGGCACGACGTGGTGCGCATGGTGGTGGTCCAGGGAGGTCGGCGCACCCTGGTGGGGCTGGCATTGGGGCTCGGTCTCGCCACGTTGCTGTCGGGCATGCTCGGGACGATCCTGGTGGACGTGGATCCCCGGGACCCGGCCACGTTCCTCGGCGTGACCGTCATCCTGGCGGTCATCTCGCTGCTGGGGCTGTACGTCCCGGCGCGGCGCGCCTCACGCGTGGATCCGGTGCGGGCCCTGGCGGCCGAGTAGGCTACTCCAGGCCGGTCGCCCACGCCACGAAGGCGTCGCAGAGCTCCGCGAGGACCTCCTCGTCACTGCGCCCCGAGCGCTTGAGCACGTGGAAGCCGTGGTCGGCACCCTCCACCACATGGAGGGTCGGCTTCGGCCGCACCCGGTCCAGGATCGGACGCAGGAGATCCAGAGCGGCCAGCTTGTCTCGCGTACCCTGAAGGAAGAGCATGGGGAGGCCCACCTCGGCCAGGTGGGCGCCCCGATCCGATGACGGGCGGCCCGCCGCGTGGAGGGGAAAGCCGAAGAACCCCAACCCCCGCACGCCGGATAGCGCCTCCTCCGAGGCGGCGGTGGACGTCATGCGCCCTCCCATGGACTTCCCGCCGGCAATCAGGGGAAGCCCCGGCACCACCCGGGCCGCCGCGGCGACGGCGGAGCGCACGGTGGCCGCCAGGATCCGGGCCGGGTTGGGCGCCTTCCGCCCGGCCTCCATGTAGGGAAAGTGGTAGCGGAAGGTGGCCACCCCCCGCTCCGCCAGCCCCTCGGCCACCGCCTCCATGAACGGGTGGCGCATGCCCGCTCCCGCGCCGTGGGCGAACACGAAGAGGGCCCGGGGCTTCTCCGGGCGGGACAGGAGCGCCGTGACCTCGCCGGACGAGGCGGTGGCGACGAAGCGATGCCGGGAACGGTGAGCGGACATGTCGACGGCGGGACGCCGGGCCAGTCGGAGGTCGGGGCGTGCCGACGGGGATCAGCCGATCCCGAACCGGACCCCGATGTCGAGGATGGGCCAGTACTTCAGGTACGCGCCCACGTCGCTCTCGATGTTCTGCTCCTCTTCCCGGAGCCGCTGCTGGAACTCGGGGGTGTTGATCACTTCGGAGTTCCCCTCAGCCGCGAGGGTGATGTTGGGATCCCCGAGGAAGGCCACGCCCAGGTCGACGAAGAGACCGATCCCGGTGGACGTGTGCTTGCCGAACCCGACGAGGAGGTAGGGCGCCGACTTCCCCGAATCCAGCGCCCCCGACACCTTCGACAGGTCGGCGCTGGTGTACTCCTGTCCCCCGATCTCGATGGTGGCGCCCTGGGCGAGGGTGCCGGTCAGGGTGGGATTGTCCGGCTTGTAGAGCATGCCGGCCCCCACCCGGAAGCTGCCGCCCAGGTACAGATCCGCCCCGATGTTGTACCAGGTGCCGGGCAGCTTCACCTTGGCGTTCACGTCCTGCCCCGGATCCCAGAAGTTGGTGGCGTCCAGCTCCAACGGCATGAGCCCGATCCCACCGCGCAGCACCACGCGGTCGGCGAGGCCCAGCGCACCTTCCACGCCGATCCCCAGCGTCCCGACCCGACCGGCCACGCCGAAACCCTGCGCGGCGAGGGGCCCGGGCAGCGCGAGGAGCGCAGATGCGCCGAGGGCGAGCAGAGTCTTCTTCATGGGGTTCTCCACCTACGTCGTCGATGGTTGGCCAAGGGTGCTCGCGGGACGCGCGGGGAGGAGCCCCCGTGTCACGCCGTATATGCCAAGATAGACACGACGGCCACGCGCCGAAAAGCCTCCGGGCCGTGGAGTTTCCCGCCCGGGGCGCCTACTGGACCGTGATCGCCACCGACGCCATCCCCGTGTTGGCGCGCTCCGGATCCAGCGCCAGGACCTGGAGCTCGTAGGTCCCGGCGTCGGGCAGGTCCAGAGAGCCCTCGAAGCTGCTGGTCTCACCCGCGAAATGCATGGGCGACTCGGCAACCACGGCGCCCTCCCGGACCAGGCGAGCGACCACGCGGATCCGGTCGGCGTCCCACAGGCCTCCCGGCTGGATGCCGCAGCCGCACAGCATGGTCACGTGCGCCTTCACGTCCAGCGCCTGGCCGCTTCGCAGCGTCGCCGTCTCCGCAGGCTCCTGTACCTCCACGGCGAAGCCGTTGAGCTCCAGGACGAGACCTTCACCCACGATGTCCTCGCCCGGTACCATGAGGAGGGTCTTGGAGGCGCGCTGCACCGCCTGGGGGTTCCCCAGAGGCCCCTCGGCGGTGACCACCACCTGCGTGGGCTCGCTCAGGTTCAACGTGGTCTCCCACGATGCAGCCCCCTCCGTGTCGTAGACCCGGGCGCCGCGCTCCCGCGGCGTTCGTACGATCGCCGCCGTGTTCCCGGTGCCTCCCTCCTGGATTCCAGACGCCAGGACGTCTCCCGTGTGGGCGTCGGTCACGGTGATGCGCGCGCCCCCCACCTCGGATCCGATGATCTTGGCATCGTGGGCCACGGCCCGGACCAGGAGCCGTGTCGGCGTCCCCTGGGCCTGGAGGGATGGAGCAAGAAGCAGCGCAGCCAGGAATGCGCAGGCCGTCCGACGCAGGGCACGGGGCCACGAGGACATGAAAACCTCCCTGATGGGTCTGGGATGGATCGTTGGGAAAGGTACATCCTGGTGCTCCGTGGCCGAAATCCGTTGGCATTCGAGCGTCGTTGCGGAACTGGAACGCGCCTGCGAAGACCGTACTCCGGAACGTCACCTCCGCCCGTGGGGCCGCGCCCCGGGCACGTCGCGGGTGTTTCCCCACTTGGCTCAGGGATTCCAGGCTTTATATTGCTCGTTGAGAATGGTTCTCAAAGCATGAAAGGGGGCATCCACGCTGGCTCCCTCTCTGCCCTCCGGAGACAAGCGCTGACACCTCCCACCCCCCTCGCGGAGCCCACTACCCGCCGCCCGCCCCGGGCGGCCGAGGACGCGGCCTGTCACGGGCCCGCCCGGGTGGAGCCCGATCCCACGCGCCTTCGCATCGCCCTCGTGGGCAATCCGAACGTGGGCAAGAGCGTGCTCTTCAACCGTCTCACCGGCGCGTATGTGGTGGTCTCCAACTACCCGGGCACCTCGGTGGCCGTGAGTCGGGGCCACGGGCACCTGGGGACGCGGGAAGTGGAGGTGGTGGACACCCCGGGCGCCTACTCGCTGGTGCCGGGCACCGAGGAGGAGCGGGTCACGGAGGAGTACGTCCTCCTGGGTGAAGCCGACGTGCTGGTGCACGTGGTGGACGCCAAGAACCTCCCGCGGGGCCTGCCCTTCACCTTCCAGCTCATGGACTGCGGCCGTCCCCTGGTCCTCGTCCTCAACATGATGGACGAATTGGACGAGCTGGGGGTGGAGGTACGGGTGGACACCCTCCGGGAGCGGCTGGGCATCCCCGTGGTGCCCATGGTCGCCACCCGCGGGGAGGGCATTGAGGCGCTGGGGGCGGCCATCGAGGAGTCGCTGCAGCGCCCCGTTCCCCTCCCGCCGGAGTACGGGAATGGGGTGGGGGACGCCATTCACGCGGTGGGCGGTCTCATCCAGGGGCGGTACGAGGTGGACACCCGGGCCCTGGCCACCCTCGCCCTTCAGAACGAGCCCAGCGCCCTGGCGCTGGTGGCCGAGCGCGAGCCCGACGGCGGTACCGCGGTCCGCGCCGAGGTGGACGCCGTCACCGCCACCCTCGGAGGGCCGGCGGTCTACCGCATCGCATTCGAGCGCCAGCACGTGACCCGGGACGTGCTCGACGAGGTCATGTGGCAGGTGGAGGAGCCCCGGGAGCGCTTCGGGCAGCGCCTGGGGCGCTGGATGGCCCGTCCCGTCACCGGGATCCCCATCCTCCTGGTGGTGCTGTGGCTGGGGCTCTACGAGTTCGTGGGCGTGTTCGGCGCCGGCACCCTGGTGGACCTCATCGAGGGCCCCCTCTTCGGCGCGCGCATCAACCCCTTCCTCGAGCACCTCTTCGGGGGAATCCCGTGGGAGTGGCTCCGCAGCCTCTTCGTGGGGGACTACGGCATGCTCACCCTGGGGATGCGCTACGCCGTGGCCATCATCCTCCCGGTGGTGGGGAGCTTCTTCCTCTTCTTCTCCATCCTGGAGGACAGCGGCTACTTCCCGCGTCTCGCGCTGTTGGTGGATCGCTCCTTCAAGCGCATCGGGCTCAGCGGCCGGGCCGTGATCCCCATCGTCCTGGGCTTCGCCTGTGACACCATGGCCACCATGGTCACCCGCACCCTGGAGACGAAGCGGGAGCGGGTCCTCTCCACGCTGCTCCTGGCCCTGGCCATCCCGTGCTCGGCGCAGCTGGGCGTGATCCTGGCGGTCCTGTCGGGCCAACCCATGGCGCTGGTCGTGTGGACCCTCTCCCTCCTGGGGATCTTCCTCCTGGTGGGATGGCTCTCGGCGAAGCTCCTCCCGGGAGAGGCGGCCTCGTTCCACATGGAGCTCCCTCCCATGCGCATGCCCCGGCTGGGCAACGTCCTCATGAAGACGTACAGCCGCATGCAGTGGTACTTCCTCGAGGTGCTGCCCCTCTTCCTCCTGGCCAGCGTCATCCTCTGGGCCATGGACGTCACGGGGCTCATCAAGTGGGTGGTGGCGGGACTGACGCCCCTGGTGGGCGCCCTGGGCCTCCCGCCCTCCACCGCCACCGTCTTCCTCTTCGGGTTCTTCCGCCGGGACTACGGCGCCGCCGGTCTCTTCGACCTGAACCAGGCGGGCGCCCTGGACGTGGTCCAGCTGACCGTGGCCGCCGTGACCCTCACGCTGTTCGTGCCGTGCATCGCCCAGTTCCTCATGATGGTGAAGGAACGGGGATGGAAGACGGCCCTGGGGATGTTCGCCCTCATCACGCCACTGGCCTTCGGGACGGGCTTCGTCCTCAAGGTCCTGCTTCGGGGGATGGGCTGGTGACCTGCGGATTCTGCGGCAAGACGTTCGAGGAGGACCGGAGCCAGCCGGCCTGCGCCCACTGCCCCGTCGGCTCGTCGTGTGGTCTGGTGCGCTGCCCCCACTGCGGGTACGAGAACCCGGCCACGCCCGGATGGGTGGCCTTCCTGAAGCGGACGTTCGGCCGGAAGGACCCGTCGCCCCCACCGTCGGAAGCGACGGTCCGGGGTCGAGCCCTGCCCGTCATCGCGCCGAGGCCCTGAGGAGACGCCATGGTCCCCATCGTGATGCGCATCGCCAACGGGCTCCGATCCCTCACCGGGTGGAAGGAGTCGTGCCCACCCGGCGGGCCCGTGCCCGAGCAGCACAAGTGCGAATCGGCCTGCTGTCCCTCCCGGCCCGTCATCACGCTGGAAGAGGGGGGCAGCGGCGTGGTCTCGTGCCTCACCGACCCCGATCACCCCAAGGCGGCGCGCCTGGCGTCGCTGGGCATCCTCCCGGGGATCCCGGTCCGGCTCATCCAGACGTATCCGGCCTACGTGCTCAGGGTGGGCTTCGCCGAGATCGCCCTGGACGAGGAGTTGGCCCGCATGGTCCGGGTCATCACCGGCAGCGACCGGCAGGTCCCGGCGCCGGATCACGGCCACGGTGCGGGCCACCGGCACGACCACGCCGGCGGGGACCACGGGCATGGTCACCACGGTCACGACCGGCCGCGGCCGCACGCGCCTGCCGTCAGCGACGGCCGCCGTCGCTGACGGATCGGGCTTCGAGGCCCTGATCGCCCGTTCCCGGCGCGGGCGCAACCTCCACCGACGGGAGACTCCTCCCCCCGGGCCACCTCGTCTCCGTCACGGCGCACCGGTGGCGGTGCCACGCATCCGGTTGCCCGGCGTCGGGTTCGCAGCTAATATTCCGATCATCGATATATCGCTCATCGGAAGAGATGCCCATGGCCGACGACGCGCTCACTCCCCTCTCCCTGGCCCTCCTGGTGGCGCTGGGCGCCGGCGACCTTCACGGCTACGCCCTCATGCGCGCGGTGGAGGAGCGCAGCGGTGGCCGGCTCTCCCCGGGCACGGGCAGCCTCTACGCCGCATTGCAGCGTCTCATGGACGAGGGCTTGATCGTGGAGGCGCCCGACCGTCCCGAGGATGACGACCGCCGGCGCCGCTACTACCGGATCACCGATCAGGGAAAGGGGGCCGTGGCCCGGGAAGCCGATCGCCTGGAGCGGCTCATGGCCGACGCCCGCAGCTACGGCCTCATCGCGGCGAAGGGGAGCTGACGGTCCATGAGGAAGGACTGGATCGGGCGGATCCACGGGTGGCTCCGCCTCTGGCTCCCCGGCGACTTCAGGCGGCGCCACGGCGAGAGCATGGAGGAGGTGTTCCGGGAGCGCCTGGCCGGCGAGCGCGTCGGTGCGGCGGAGGCGGGCCGGATCTGGATGCGGGAGGGACGGGATCTGGCCGCCACGGGGATCCGGCTCAGGCTGTCACACGGGAAGCGGGGAGGGGACGGGATGGAGGCATGGCGTGAGGATCTGAAGAGCGCGTGGCGCTCCCTGCGGCGCAGCTCGGGGTACGCCGCGTTCGCGGCGACCACCCTGGGCCTGGGGATCGGTGCCACCGTGACATTCGCAGCGTTCCTCGACCGGGTGGTGCTCCGGCCCGTCGACTTCCCCAACGCCGACCGGCTGGTGATGGTCTGGCGAACGCAGGAGGCCCGGGGGCTGATGGTGAGCCCCGACCGGGAGGCCCGGGACCGGGTGAAGGAGGTGGACGCCTTCCAGGCCGTTGCGGCCATCGGCGGCTCCGAGGTGGTGCTCTCTACGGAGCAGGGGCCCCGGGTCCTGGAGGGACGGACCATGGACCAGGGGCTCCCGGTCATGGCCGGACGCCCGCCGGTGCTGGGCCGGTATTTCGACGCCGACGACCTGAAGGGTGACGGTGCGCCCGTGGTGGTGCTCTCCCAGGGGCTCTGGAAGCGGGCGTTCGGCTCCGACCCCGGCGTCATCGGTTCGACCGTGCGGATCGAGGGTCAGCCGCGCACCGTCGTGGGCGTGGCGCCCGACGCCCTCCGGCCTCCATCCCCCGGCGATCCACCCGTGGACGTGTGGCTCCCCCTGGCGGAGAACGACACCGACGGCGGTCTCGCCGTCTACGCCCTCCTCCGGGACGGAGTGACCCTGGAACAGGCACGGGAGCAGGTGAAGGCCCTGGGCCTGGCCGCCCGGGAGAAGGAGGGTACCCCCTGGTCGCTGGGGCTGGTGCCCGCCGGGGACATGGTGGGGTCCCGCCTGAAGAGCCCGCTGAAGGCCGTGGGCGCCGCCGTGGCGCTCCTCCTCCTCATCGCGTGCATCAACGCGGCCAACCTCCTCCTCGCGCGGGGCGACGCCCGCCGGCGGGACACGGCCGTGCGGGCCGCCCTGGGGGCGAGCAGCGCACGGCTCGGCCGCGAGCTCGTCCTGGAGAACCTCCTCCTGGTGGTCTTCTCGTCGGTGCTCGGACTCGCCCTGGCCGACGGGGTGGTGCGGGCGGTGCGGGGCCTTCGCCCGGAGGACCTGAGGGTCCTGGACTCGGTTCACCTGGATCCGTTGGTGACCGGATCGGCGCTGGTCGCCGCGGCCCTCACCGCGCTCCTCTTCGGCCTCATCCCCCTGCTCCACCGTGTGCGGACCCGGCCGGCGGCGGTGCTCACCGAGCGCGCCGCGACCTCCGCCGGCGACGCCGTCGCGGTGCGCCGCATCCTCCTGGTGGCCGAGGTGGCGCTCTCGTTCGCCCTTCTGGCGTCCAGCGTGCAGCTCGTGAATGCCCTGCGCGAGCTGAACCGGCGAGACACCGGGTTCGCCACCGCCGAGCTCCTCGCGGTACGGTTCCGGCTGCCCGACTGGCGCTTCGCCGACAGCACGAGCCGGGAGGCGGGCCTGGTGGCGATCCGCCGGGCCGTTCGCAGCATTCCCGGGGTGCGGGATGCCACCGTGGCCTCGGGTACGCCCCCCCGCACGGGGATCTACTTCGGGCAGGCGTCGGCAGAAGACCAGCCCGAGCCCGAAGGGGGCAACGAGCCTTCGATCTTCTTCGGCAACAGCGTGGATCCGGGGTACTTCGCCACCCTGGGGCAGGCGGTGTTGGAGGGGAGGACGTACAAGGAGCAGGACCTGCGCACCGAGCCACGGCCATGGGTCATCGGTGAGTCGGCAGCGAGGAAGTACTTCCCCGACGGGAACGCCGTGGGTGGGCGGCTCAGGCTTGGGAGCGGCGACTACCATCGCATCATCGGGGTGGTCCGGGACATCTGGGCCATGGGGAGCGCCACCGATCCCGGCTACCCCCAGCTCTACCTTCCCCGGGACGAAGGTGAAGGCGGCATCCTCCTGGTCCGCGCCTCCGATCCCGGCGCCGTCGCGCCCCGGATCCGCACGGCCTTCCGCACCGTGGACCGGGAGATCCCCGTGACCGAGATCTCCTCCGTGGCATCCCTGTACCGAGACGCCCTGGCCCGGGAGCGTCTCGTCGGCATGCTCCTGACGGCCTTCGCGGTCACCGCCGCGCTTCTGGCGACGGTGGGCCTCTACGGTGTCGTATCCCAGCTCGCCACGCGCAGGGTGCGGGAGTTCGGGATCCGGATCTCCCTGGGGGCGGACCGCCCCACCATCTTCCGTCTCGCGCTGCGCGGAGGCGCCCTGGCCGTGGCAGCGGGGCTGGGCCTCGGCAGCGCTCTCGCGTGGGTGGGGCTGCGCTTTCTCCAGGCGGGCGTGGCCGGTCTGGACGCAGCCCGACCCGGCGCGTTCGTCCTGGCCGGACTGCTCCTCGGCGTGGCGACGTTGCTCGCCATGGGGCTCCCGGCATCCCGGGCGTCACGCACCGATCCCGTGGAGGCGCTCCGCACCGACTGAGCCGGCTGCGGCCCGGGTGCGGCTCGGGGGTGCCGACGCGGGCCCGCGTCGGGAGCGCTCTGCCGGCGCGTGGCCACCGGCGCGGGCCACCGGTCGCTACGCCTCCACCCGCCGGGTGGCGTAGAAGCCCATGACGCCCAGAGCCGCCACCAGCGCCAGCGCCGCCACCGTCATGGCCACGGGGTTGGAGAATCCCGGCGGGAAGCCCACGATGGGCCTGCCGCCCCGCACCGCCACCACCCAGATGGCGAGTAGCACACCGGTCAGGCCACCACCTCCCACCAGCCCCGACCCGAACAGGATCCCGCGCTCCCGCCGGACGTCGGCCACCTCGGATGACTCCCTTCGGGTCAGCAGCCACCGGAGCAGCCCACCGAGGAACACGGCGCCCATGGTGGAAAGGGGGAGATAGACCCCAACGGCGAAGGGGAGCGTGGGCACCTTGAAGAGCGCCGCCACGGCGGCGATGCCCACGCCGATGAAGATCAGGGCCCACGGGAGGCTCTGATCCAGCACGCCGTCGATGACCAGCTTCATGAGCACGGCCTGGGGTGCCGGGAGCTCCGGTCCGCCGAGTCCCCCGGGCGTACCCCGGTTCAGGACCATGACCACCAGGCACACGAAGCCCGCCGACGTGATGACCCCGATGAGCTCGCCGATCTGCTGGCGGCGCGGTGTGGCGCCCAGGAGGAAGCCGGTCTTCAGGTCCTGGGAGGTGTCGCCCGCGATGGAGGCGGCGATGCAGACGACGGTGCCGACCATGAGGGCGGTGGCCTTCCCCAGCGGATCGGTCCACCCCATGAGGAGGAAGATCACCGACGTGCCCAGGAGCGTGGCGATGGTCATGCCCGACGTGGGGTTGGACGTCACCCCCACCAGCCCCACGATCCGGGAGCTCACGGTGACGAAGAAGAACGCGAATACCGCGATGCACACCGCAGCCAGCGCCCGCACCAGCACCGAGTCCAGATAGCCCAGGATGCCGGGGACCAGCGTCAGGACCAGGAGGATCCCCGCCAGCCAGCGCAGCACCGTGCCGAAGCCCAGGTCCAGCTCGGTCCGGTCCACCTCCGGGGGCGCATCGCCCAGACGACGCCGGATCTGCCCCAGCCCCAGCCTGAACGACTCCACCATGGTGGGAATGGACTTCACCAGGGTGATGATGCCCGCTGTGGCCACCGCTCCGGCCCCGATGTAGCGGATGTACCGGTTCCAGATCTCTCCCGATGACATGGCCGGAATGAGCTTCTCCGTCTCGGGGAAGACGGGATGGACCACCCCCTGGCCCCACCAGTTGATGAGAGGGATGATCACCAGCGACGACAGGGCTCCTCCCGCCACCATGACGGTGGCGATGCGGACGCCCAGGATGTAGCCCACGCCCAGGAGGGGCGCGTTCACCCGGGCGGCGACGCTGGCCTTGAAGGGGAGGGCCACCAGGAAGGTGCTCTTCACCACGTTGAAGCCCTGGACCAGGAGTTGGAAGAGCATGCCGAAGCCCAGTCCCCAGAAGACACCGTGGGCCTGCTTCCCACCGCCCTCGGCGGCGACCAGCACTTCCGCGCAGGCCATGCCCTCGGGATAGGGGAGCGTTCCGTGCTCCTGCTTGATGAGGTAGCGGCGCAGCGGGATCATGAAGAGCACGCCGATGAGGCCGCCGGACATGGCCAGCAGCGTGATCTGGGCCCACGCCGGGCTCATCCCCCAGATGAAGAGCGCCGGCACCGTGAAGAGGACGCCGGAAGCCACGGACGAGCTGGCCGATCCCACGGTCTGGGAGATGTTGGACTCGAGGATGGAGTGCTCGAGCCCGGCGGCGCTGAAGACCCGGAAGGCCACCACCGTGAGGACGGCCACCGGGATGGAGGTGCTGATGGTGAGGCCCGCCAGGAGGCCGAGATACGTGTTGGCCGCGCCGAAGATGATCCCCAGGATCACGCCGGTGATGACCGCCTTCCAGGTGAATTCGCTGAGCGTCTCCCCGTAGGTCAGGGGTACGTAGGGCTCTCCCTCCTTCGGCTCGTAGGCCGACGGCGGGAGCTTGCGGGGGGCCGGGGGCGAGGACACGGCACACTCCGTGGTTGTGCGAGGACGTAGGGGAACGCCCGGGAGGAGAGGCGATACCCGGAGCGACGGACGGGCGCCGCCTGTGAAGCCGTCCCCGCCACCCTACCTCCCCCACCTCGCCGCTGGCAAGAGGCGCCGCCCCCGAGGGGACGGCGCCTCCTTCGACAGCTCCGCTCGCCGGCGCTACGCCTGGTG
>JASFRY010000023.1:0-17734 GCA_050114675.1 Gemmatimonadota bacterium
GGAACACCCTGGGGGGGCTGCCCGCTCTGGATCGCATGGTGAACGCCTTCTTCATGAGCGTCACCGCCCGGACGGCGGGGTTCAACACGGTGGACTACCACGCCACCGCCGACAGCACCGACTTCCTCACGGTGCTTCTCATGTCCGTA
This sequence comes from Gemmatimonadota bacterium, assembly GCA_050114675.1. GTDB lineage: Bacteria > Gemmatimonadota > Gemmatimonadetes > Longimicrobiales > Gaopeijiaceae > SZUA-318. The sequence goes on from JASFRY010000023.1 coordinate 150, forward strand.
GGGGGATCGCCGGGCTCCACGGCGGGAGGCCTCAAGACCACCACCTTCGCCGTGCTGGTGCTGGCGGCGGTGGCCCGCCTCCGCGGTCGGCAGCTCGCCAGCGTGTGGAACCGCACCCTTCCGCAGGAGACGGTCCAGCGCTCCGTCGGGCTCTTCGTGCTGGGCTTCGTCGTGGTGACCCTCGGGATTCTCCTCTTCGCGGTGGATCAGCTCCCTCCCCTCCATCCGTCGGAGCACGGCAACTTCCTGGCCTACATGTTCGAGGCCGTGAGCGCCTTCAACACGGTGGGTCTCTCCATGGGCGTGACGGCGGGGCTCACGGGCTTCAGCAAGTTCATGGCGGTGGTGCTCATGTACGTGGGCCGTGTGGGCCCCCTCACCGTGGGGGCCGCCATCTCCCTCCAGAGGGAAGCCACCAACGACCAGTTCCGCTACGCGTACGAAGACGTGATCATCGGATGAGAGAGGCTGCACAATGAAACGCTTCGTGATCGTGGGTCTCGGGAACTTCGGCGCAAGCGTCGCCGAGACGCTCCACTCCATCGGGCACGACGTGGTCGCGTTGGACCGGGATGCGGAACGGGTGGACCAGATGGCCCGCGTGGTGAGCCGCGCGGCCGTGGGCGACGGCACCGACGTGCGCACGCTGCGACGGCTCGGGGCCGAGGATGCCGACGCTGCGGTCATCAGCACAGGGGACAACATCACGGCGAGCGCCCTCACCGCCCTGGTCCTCCGGGACGTGGGTATCGAGGAGCTGTACGTGAAGGTCGTATCGCACGACCACGCGCGGCTCATCGAGAAGATCGGGGTCACGGAGACCATCTTCCCCGAGCGTGAGTCGGGCATTCGGCTGGGAAAGCGGATCTCCAGCCGTTCGCTCCTGAACTACGTGCAGCTCGGCGGGGACTTCGGTGTGCAGGAGATGGCGGTGCCGTCCGACTGGGTGGGCAGGTCGCTCAGGGAGCTGGAGCTCCCCAGGCGGCACGGCATCTCGGTGGTCGCGGTCCACGACGTGCTCCTGGACAGGATCATTCCGGTCCCCGACCCGGACGCGCCCCTGAAGGACTCGGACACGCTCCTCGTGGCCGGGAGCGACAAGAGCCTGGGGCGGGCCGCCTCGCTGGGGTAGTGCTCCGCAGCCCGACGCGGGGCTGCGGAAGGGCGCGGCGGAAGGCCATCTTCCCGCATCATGTGGACGTCGAGAGCCCTCCGTCTCCTTCTTAGCGTCTTCTTAATGCCTTCCCTCTTGGGCTTTGTGCGGTCTTCACGCCCTTTCCACGATCATGTTCCATGAAGGAACGAACGAGGAGATCGTGTGCGGGACGTGTCGGATCGTGAGCCCCTCTCCCCGGATGAGGACACAGGGACTCAGGCGCTTGAACGCCTCGTTCCCTGGATCGTTTTCGCGCTCGTCGCGGTGATCGTCGTTCTTTCCCTCATCGCTTCCTTCATCGGGGCGCCCTGGGCGCCGTAGGAAGCTCGCCCGGCGCGAGGCCGGGCTGCGGCATCGACGATGCCGCGCGGTGTTGCCGCCTGGACTGTGGGCCTCTCGACAGATGACCAGGCGGTGCTGCACAGGTCGGTGGGGAGTTGGGTTGTCGACATTCGAGGCCTCGGCGAGGGGGTTTCGGACGATACGCTTCCCCCGGCCTTGTGCAGGACCGCATCCTTCCTTCCTTCGGGGACGGCTCTTCCCCTCCTCTCTGTCCCCGCGCCTTCGTCGCATCCCGCCCGCTGCGTCATTAGATTTCGGCCTCACAGGACTTAGACGGCGTTGACACGGGGGATTTCGTGAACGAGGCAATCCAGGAAGCCATCAACGAGCAGGTGAAAGCGGAGCTCCATTCCGCATATCTCTATCTGGCCATGTCGGCCCATTTCTCAGAAGCCAACTACGACGGCTTCGCCACGTGGATGCGCTTGCAGGCCCAGGAGGAGATGGGGCATGCCATGCGGCTCTACGACTACATCCTGGAGCGGGGTGGCCACGTGGATCTGCGCACCGTCCAAGGGCCCTCGGGAGGCTTCGGCTCGCCCCTGGAGATCTTCGAGAGCGCGCTGGCGCACGAGAAGAAGATCACGGGCATGATCCATGCGCTCTACGACCTGGCGAGGGAGAAGAAGGACTACGCCACCGAGATGCAGCTCCAGTGGTTCGTCACCGAGCAGGTCGAAGAAGAGGACAGCGCCGGGCGGGCGGTGGAGCAGCTCAAGCTCGCCGGAGACAACACCTCGGCGCTTCTCATGCTGGACCACCGGTTCGGTCAGCGTACCGGCGGGGACTGAACAGTCGGCTGACGGGGATGGCAGGCGGGGAGGGCCACGACGCCGAGGTCGTCCTCGTGGTCGACGATGACGCGGGCGTCCGCCAGGTCACGTGCAAGATCCTCGAGCGTGGAGGATACGAGGTGCTCTGCGCCGGCGGGGGCGGCGAAGCGCTGGAGGTCGCCCGGGAGCACGACGGCCGGTTCGATCTTCTCCTCACGGACATCGTCATGCCCTCCATGAACGGTCGTGAGCTGGGTGAGACCCTGTCGGCGAAGTACCCACGGATACGCGTTCTGTACATGTCGGCGTACACCGAGGACGAGGTGGTCCTGGACGGCCTGAAGACGTCGGAGGTCCACTTCATCGCCAAGCCCTTCACCGTGGAGGGGCTTCGGGAGAAGGTCAGGCGGGTCCTGGGGGGGCGGCGGCCCCAAGCCTAGGACCCGCCGCCCCCCCTGCGGCTCGCCGCCAGCTTCCGGTAGTACTCCTCCACCAGCTTGCGGTAGGCGTCGGGCACCTCGTCCGAGGTACCGAGGGCGGCGCGTCGCTCTCCGGTACCCTCCACCTGTCGCCGCAGGCCGAACTCGAGTCGCTTCAGCGACTCCAGCACCTCGTCCTGAAGCGCCGCCACCTGCTCCGGGTTCTCGTAGACGGACTGGGCCTCGAGACGGCGCATGGCCTCGAGCACGGCGGTGAGGTCGGCGGCATCCTGGCCGGCGTCCGACAGGCGTTCCCGGAGCTCCCCCACCTGGTCCGCACGCTGTGAGAACTCCCGGCGCAGCTGGCGCACCTCCTCGTCGGACAGGGGCCGCGGATTCCCGCGCGCCCCGCCGCCCGCGCCGGGAGGCGTGTCAGGACCCACGTCGGTGGGGGGGCGGCCTCCACCTCCGGGCTGTCCCGGTGGCTGGCTGCCGGGCTGCCCTGGCTGCCCCGCTCCGCCACGGCCCTGCGGGCTCCGGCCGGACGGATCGTCCGAGGATGGGTCGCCGCCCTGCTGGTCCTGGGGCTCCTCCGTGGCGTCCCTCAGCCGGCGGTCCATGGACTCCATGGCCCGAACCAGGTCGCGGGTCTGCTCCAGCGCTTCCTCCAACGGGTCGGCCTGGCGGTCCCCGGCCGCCGTCCGGGCATCCCCCAGCCGGTCGTGGAGGTCCTGGAGGTCGGACTCGATGGTCATCTCGAGGGTGGTGGCCGTGGCCGGATCCCACTGCTCGATGGTCCCCTTGGAGTACTGCAGCTTCTCCTTGAGCTTGGACTCGCGGATCTGGTCGGCGGCGTCCTTCAGCTTCCGCGCGGCGTCGGGCTGACCCTCCTGGGCCACCTGGGCGGCCCGGTCGAGCTGGCGCTCCAGGTCGACGACGGCGTCGGTCATCTGGTCCTTGCGCTCCTGGAGCCGGTCCACCTGGCCGCGACGCTCCCCCGGGTCGTCCGGGAGCTCGCGCACTTGCCGCTGGACGTCACGCTGCTGTCTCTGGAGATCCTCCACCCGCTGCATGGCCTGATCCGCGTCACGACGCGCCCGGTCCTCCTGGACGTCCTGGAGCCGGCGCCGCGCCTCCTCGAGGCGCTCGCGGGCCGTGGCGGCGTCGGCCGAAGCGCTTCCCGCATTGGTGGCGGAGCGCCGCATGGCGTTGGCCGCCTCCTCGAGACGCCGCGCCGTTTCCTCGAGGGCGGCGTCGTTGTTCTGGCGAGCCAGCCGCTGGAGCTGGCGGGCCGCCTCCTCCGTCTCGTCCGCCAGGTCCCGCTGGGACTGGCTGCCCCCCTGGGACGCGCCCTGCCCGGCCTGGGCACGGCGCCGCTGCCGCTCGGCCTCCTGCTGCTGGCGACGTGCCAGCTCCTCGAGCTTCTCCAGGGTCTCGTCGACCTGGTCGTCGGCGGACTGCTGCTGGCCGCGCTCCACCGTCTCGTACTGGTTCTTGAGCTTGTCCAACTCCAGCTCGAAGAGGTCGGCCAGGTCGTCGGCCGCGGCGGACTGTCCCCCCTCGCCCCCACCCTGTCCACCCTGCTGCTGGACGACCTGCCGCTCGTACGTCTCCTCGGCCTGCTGCAGGTAGCGCAGCGCCGACTGCTCATGGGGCATGGCTTCCTGGAGCGCCTCCCCGTCCAGGCGTGACTTGGCGCTGTCCATGGCCTCCGCGGCCTTGGGCAGCACCTCGGAGACGCTGCGGATCCCCGCTTCGGTGTCCACCAGCCCCCGGCTCTGCATGCGCTGCAGCAGCGTGGCTACCTGCTCCTTCAGCCGCTCCTGGGCCAGGGCCACGCTCACCACGTTCTCGCTGAACTCGTCCGAGGCGTACGAGTCCTTCTGGCGGATCAGGTTGAACGTGGCCGCGATGATCTGTCGCTGAAGCTCGGACAGGGCCGTCTCGGTGCCGGCGTTCTGGCCGGCCTGGCCGCCCTGCGGCTGGGACTCACCCTGGCGGTACGTGCGCTCGAAGGGACGGACCTTGAGGAAGTAGATGTCGCTGGTCACCGGGTCGTCCGCCGACCCCGGCCGGTTGTCCCGGGCCAGTGCGTAGTACGACACCAGGTCCCCCGGCTCCAGAGACCACTCCTCCAGGAAGAGGGTGTGTCCCGCCGACACCTGGGGCAGCGGGCTTCCGCCGGCGCGGAAGATGGACACCGTGTCCTCCGGGGCTCCGTTCACCGAGTACACGAGGCGCACGTCGCCCACCCCGTAGTCGTCGTCGGCGCGGACCTCCAGGTACACCTCCTCGATGGGGGAGGCCGGGGTGTCACGACCCGGCTCTGTGAAGCGCACCGTGGGAGCACCGTCGGCCAGGACGTCGATGGCGTATTCGGGGGACGCCGCTACCAGCTCCCCGCTGTCCCGCCCCAGCTCGACGGAGTAGAAACCGTCCTGGCGCACGGTGAACCGGCCCACCAGGCTGCCGTCGGCGGCCACCTGGAGCTCGGCCGCGCTGGTGCTGTCCACGATCAGCCGTCCACCCGGCGCCGGGATGGTGGGCGTGACGCGCACCTCCACCTCGGTGCCGGGGAGGGCCACCACGTCACCTCCGTCCTCCACCACCCGGGGCGGCAGCCCGGTGTAGGCAGGGAAGTGGTAGGTGAGGTCGAGGCGATCCACGTAGGGGAGGTCCGCCACGTCGATGGCGTAGGTGGGTGACCGCACCCCCGACGACTCCACGAAATACTCGGTTCGGTCGGCGATCCCCAGGAGCAGGACCTCGAACCCTCCCTGGTCGGCGGGTAGCATGCTGAGCCGCTGGAACGACGCGTCGGGTCCGGTGCGCGTGAAAACGGAAGCCTCGCCGGCGTCGAAGCCGCGGAGGTCCGCCGTCACCATCTGGTCCGAGCCCCGGGCGATGGTGACGTCACCCGGCGCCACGGACACCGAGTAGGGGTTCACGCTGGCCGCGTCACGGGTGGGGAGCAGCAGCGCCGTCAGCCCGATCCTCAGATGCGCCGGTCCCATGAGGACCAGCGTCACCGCCGCCACCGTCAGCGCCGTGAGCACTCCGCCGAAGCGGTAGAGCCCGCGCTGGTCCACCCGTCGACCGTAGTCGACGGCTCGGACCCGGCCCATGGCCGTGGACAGGAGCCGGCCCGACAGGGCCGGCGACGCCGAGGGCGACCGGGGCGCCTCCAGGGCGCTCACCACGGCGTGGTCCAGGGAGGGCTCGTGCTCTTCCAGGTAGAGGGCGACGCGGCGCTCGTCCACGCGGCGGAGGAGCGGGCGCACGAGGAAGACCAGCAGAGAGACGCCCAGGATGCCCCAGGTGGCCACGCGCAGCCAGAGGACCGCGTCGGGCACGAAACGCAGCCGCTCCAGCGCCAGGGCCGAGAGGAAGAGGACGCCGAGGCTCACGGCGGCGGCGAGGGCGAGGCCCCGCAGGGCGATGCGCAGCCTCCAGCGGCGTCGCACGCGGCGCACGGCCCGAAGGATCTCGCGGTGGTCCTTTCCTGTCTTCATGACTCCTCCACGTCCTCTCGTCCAGCGAATCCTACCGGGCAGCCGTCCTCACGGCGCCCATGCCTCTCCTCGACATCCAGTTGGACACCCCCGTCTCGATGAGAAGGAGGGCGAACGCGCCCAGCAAGAGGTAGCGCCAGACGGACTGGCGGCGTTCCCGGTCCTCCCGGCGCAGCTCTGCGGCCTCGAACGACGGCCCCGCTTCGGGCCCCGGCCCCGGCGTGACGATCTGGGCGGCCAGCTCCTGGGGGTCCATCCGCTCCAGATCCGACTCGGCCAGGTCCACGTTCGCCGCCAGCGTGAAGGGCCGGGTCGGCTCGGTGCCCGGAGGCCGGATCACGTAGAAGCCCGCCTCGTCCAGGGACAGGTAGCGCGGACCCTCGCCGGCGGGAAGCGTCACCGAGGATCCCGACGGCGTCAGCGCCACCTCCTCCTCGGCGTTCTCCAGGCCCGCCGCCGCAGCCGACGCCAGGCCGGCGGTCTCCAGGGCATCGGGATCGGCCAGGTCCAGGACCTGGCCCACCGTGAACCACGGAACGGGATCGGCCTGGCCACTCAGGTGCTCCACCACCCGATGTACGAAGGGGAGGAACACCGGTTGCAGGGCCAGGTCGTTCCAGTACGTGTCCAGCGTGGAGGTCCACACCATGGCGCTTCCACGCCCCAGGTGACGTTCCGCCATGGCCACCGACCCGTCGTCGAAACGGGCCAGGACCTGCGCCGAGTCGTCGGCGACCAGGCGCCGGGCCCGGAAGAACCGCGCCCCGCTGAAGTCACCGCTCCGAGGCCCCGAGAACACCTCGAAGACCGAGTGCCCGTACTCCAGGAAGCCCAGGCGTCCACCCCGGTCCTCGCTTCGGTCCTGCACCGCGCCCAGGGTCCCGGGAAGCACGTCGGAGGCCGACGAAGGCCACGAGGCCGCCTCTCCGGCGACGAGGAGGAGGCCCCCTCCCTCCGATACGAAGTCCCGCACCCGGGAGGCCGAGGCCCCGTCCACCCGGGTATCGTCGAGGATGAGCACGTCGGTGTCCTGCAGGTCCGAGGGGCGCACCCCGTCACCCCCCCGCCAGCGCACGTCGAACCGCCCCTGGTCCGACGTCTCCAGGGCGCTGCGGACGTACAGGCTCCCGGCGGAACGCGTCGATCCTCCCTCCACGATCCGCACCGAGATGGCCCTTCCCGGCGACATCACGAAGCGGACGGCGTCGTCGGCCTCCAGGCCATCGGGGGGCACGCGCACCATGCCCCGGGTATGCGGCTGGGAGAGGGTGAAGGGCTCGAAGCGCACCGTGGCGCTCCCGTCGGCGGGGACCCGCACCGTCCGGGTCTGGAGCTCCTGCCCGTCCAGCTCCAGCACCACCGGAAGCTCGACCGCATCCTCTCCTCCCCGGCGGACCAGGCGGGCGGTGGGTGTGACCCGCTCCCGTCCGCCCACCGACTGGCGCGCCAGGCTCACGCCCGCCACCTCCACGTTGTCGGGCGGCGTCGACTGCACCGGGCGCGTCGTCACCACCGTCCCGGCGGGGAGGCGCACGCCTTCGTCCCCCGTCCATCCCCCACGCTGGAAGTCCGAGATGAGCACCACCTCCCGGGCCGGGAGCTCCGACTCCTCCAGGATGGTCTGAGCCGCCTTGAGGGCCGGTCCGTAGCGCGTGGTGCCCGAGCCCACTCTGGCGGTGTCCAGGGCTCCCCGAAGCCGCGACGGGTCCGAGGTGGAGCGCGCCGCCACGTGGGCGCCCTGGCTGAACAGCACGACGCTGGCCCGATCGAGGGGCCCCAGATCGCCCACGGCCCGCTCCGCCTCCCGCACCGCCGTCTCCCACGCCCCCTCCACGCTCATGCTGTAGGACTGATCGAGGAGGACCACCACCTCCCGGGGTCCCCCCGAGCCGCGGGCGTCGAGCACGGCGTCCTGGAAGAACGGTCGCGCGAAGGCCACGGCCAGGAGCGCCAGGGCCAGGGCCCGCAGCGCCAGGAGCAGCCAGTGCTGGATGCGGCGGCGGCGCTGCTCCTGGAAGGGGATCTTCTCCAGGAACATGACCGACGGGAACGCCACCACGTTGCGGCGGTGTCTCCGGGTCAGGTGCACCACGATGGGGATGACGACGCCTGCCAGCCCCAGCAGGAAGAGCGGAACCAGGAAGGTGAGGCTCATCGGACCCTGCTCAACCGCTCGCGAGCGGACAGATATCGGAAGAGGGCCAGGTCCAGGGGCCGGGACGTGTCCAGGACCTGGTAGTCCACCGCGTTGCCGGTGAAACGACGCTCCAGCTCGGCCAGGTGGGCCTCCACGAGACGGCGGTATTCTTCGCGGAGCCGCTCGGGGATCACGGGGATCTGCTCTCCGCTCTCCATGTCCTCGAAGGCCGAGCTTTCCTGGAAGGGGAACGCGGTCTCCGCCGGATCCAGAACGTGGAATACGATGACGTCGTGGCCCCGGGCCCGGAGGGGGAGGACGGCGCCCATGACGTCTTCGGGCTCCTCGTAGAAGTCCGAGATCAGCACCAGGATGCCCTTGCGCCCCAGACGCTCGGCCACGTTGAGCAGCGGTGCACGCAGCGATCCCGGCCGACCCGCCTCGGCCCGGTCCAGCACGTGGAGCACCGTGTCCATATGCTTCATGGACGGAGGCACGTATTCCACGATGTCCGCGTCGAAGGTGACGAGGCCCACCCGGTCCCGCTGCCGGTTGGAGAAGAAGAGGAGCGCTGCGGCGAGGAAGCGGGCGTAGTCCAGCTTGCTGACCGCATGGCTCGCATAGCTCATGGAGCGGGACACGTCCAGGAGGACCACGAAGTTGGCGTTCGTCTCCGCCTCGAAGAGCTTGATGTAGTGGCGGTCGGTGCGCCCGTAGAGGCTCCAGTCGATGCGCCGGATGTCGTCACCGGGCATGTACGGCCGGTGCTCCGCGAAGTCCAGGCTGAAGCCCAGGTAGGGGGAGCGATGAAGCCCCGCCAGGAAGCCGTCCACGACGGTGCGCGCCAGCAGCTCCAGGTTGTCGATCCTCGCCAGCACGGCGGGGTCGAGGAACCGGGCGCCGGAGCGGATGCCGCGGGTGCGGGCGTGGACGGCACCCATGTCACATCCCCGACGAGGGAGCGGGCACCGCGTCCAGGAGCAGGTCCACCAGCTCGCCGGCGGTGCGGCCCTCGGATTCCGCGTGGAAGTTGGTCAGGACCCGGTGGCGCAGGACCGGATGGGCCAGGGCGCGCACGTCGTCGAAGGTGACGTGGTCCCGGCCCCGGGTCACGGCCCGGGCCTTGCCCCCCAGCACCAGGTACTGGGCGGCGCGCACCGAGGCGCCGTACGCCACCCAGCTCTTCACGAAGTCCGGGGCGCCCTCTCCCGGCCGGCTGGTGCGCACCAGGTCCACGGCATAGTCCAGCACCTCGTCGGACACGGGCACGCGACGGACCAGCTTCTGGAACGCCACCAGGTCCGGACCGGTGACCGCGTGGCCGAAGTCGGGATTCTGGATCCCGGTGGTGGTGCGCACCACCTCCATCTCCTCGTCCCGGGAGAGGTGCTCGATGACGATCTCGAACATGAAGCGATCGAGCTGGGCCTCGGGGAGCGGATACGTCCCCTCCAGCTCGATGGGGTTCTGCGTGGCGAAGACGTAGAACGGCTCGTCGAGGGTGTAGGTGCGCCCCTGGACCGTGACGCGGTGCTCCTGCATGGCCTCCAGGAGGGCGGCCTGGGTCTTGGGCGGCGTGCGGTTGATCTCGTCGGCCAGGACGATGTTGCTGAACACCGGGCCGGGAGCGAACACCATCTCCCGGCGTCCCGTCTGCGGGTCCTCCTGGATGATGTCCGTGCCCGTGATGTCCGAGGGCATGAGGTCCGGGGTGAACTGGATGCGGCTGAAACGCAGGTCCATGACCTGCGCCACCGTGTGGATGAGGAGCGTCTTGGCCAGCCCTGGCACGCCCATGAGGAGGCTGTTGCCGCCCACGAAGAGGGTGAGGAGCACCTGCTCGATGACCTCGTCCTGGCCCACGATGAGCTTGCGCAGCTCACGGATGATCTGCTCCCGCCCGCTCTTCATGCGGTCCGCCAGCGCCACGTCGTCGGGGCTGTCGATCCGCACCGTTCCGATCACGTCGTCCGCCAAAGTCGCTCTCCGTTGGTTTGTTGGGCCGCGCCGCCCCCGGGACGGCACACGGGATGTGCCGTCAGTGGGTCAATCCGTAGATGATGTAGTTCACGCCGAGCTTGTAGGCTTCGTTGGAGAGATCGATGGGGTAGTAGCCCTGATCACTCCACTCCCAGTACTCGGAGATGTCGTTGTTGTAGTTGATGACGGCCAGGAGCCGCTTGCTGCGGTCGTTGTCCTCGAAGATCCCGTACCACACCGGCGCGAATCCCTGGTCGTAGGGCGGGATCACCTTCGCCGGGTCGATGCGGAAGAAGGAGTCGAAGATCTCGTGGCCGGCGTCGAGCTGCATGAGCTGCGCGCCCGGCAGCACGCGCTCCATCTGGAACCGCAGGTTCTCCAGGGCGCACGGGAATCGGAAGTCGTCCACGATGAGAAAGCCGCCCTTCAGCAGGTAGTCGTGGAGATTCCGGGCCTCCTCGTCCGTGGGGTCCCAGGCTGCCACCTCGATCATGTAGGCGACGGGGTACTGGAAGATGCGCGGGTCGTCCAGCGCCAGGATTTCCGAGCCGTCCACCAGCGGGTGCACGTCGGTCATCTCGTCGATGATCTTCATGAAGTGGCGTTCCCCCCGGGGGTAGTCGTGGGCCCAGGGAGGGCCTCCTCCCTGCACCCGGCACCCCATCCCCCGCCGCCACGGCGTATAGCGGAGGCGCACGAAGTGGAAGCGCCCGTCGTAGGGTGCGTTCAAGCTCTCGATCTCCTCGGGGGTGGGTTCCACGTAGCGTCGCCCACGCCCCGGGCGTCGCTGGGCGAAGGCCGCGGTGTCCGCCACCACCACCGCCGCCAGCGCCAGGACCAGCGCCTGCGCCCATGCTCTCTTCGTCATGGCCGCCCCCCTCCCCTGAGCGCCAGGAGGAGCTCGAGGGCGGCGTCGTAGTTCGGCGCGATCTCCAGGGCACGCAGCACGGTCCGGCGGGCGTCTTCCCGGGATCCCGCGTCGAGCTCGGCGACGGCCAGCCGGTACAGGGCTTCGGCCCGGTCGGGCGGGTTCAGGGCCACCACGGCTTGCCGCTCCCGCACTGCGCCGAACCGGTCGCCCAGATCACCCTCCAGCTCGGCCAGTCGCTCGTGGACGTCGGCGTCGTAGGGATAGACCTGGATCGACCTCTTCAGCGCCCATGCCGCCCGGCTCGGGTCGCCCAGGGAGCTCTCGACGTCGGCCTCGGCCATGAGGGCATCCCAGTTGGACTCGGAGAGCGCGTTGAGACGCGCCAGGGCCGCCGCCGCCCGCTCCAGGTCCCCCTCCGCGCGGTGGATCCTCGCCAGATACCCGTAGGGGCTGTTCGGGCCCCCGTAGTCGGGGAACATCCGGAGCGCCTCCGTGAGGTGGGGGCGGGCCTCTTCGTAGCGCCCCGCCTCCACCAGCATCGCCCCCAACCTCATGCGCGCCACCAGGTCGCCGGGATGGGCGCGCACGAAGTCCTGCAGGGCCGGGATCCCGGCCTGCGCCTCGGGGACGTCGCCCAGATCGGCCAGGCCCTTGAGCGGTGCCGCGAAGCGCGACGCCATGTAGTCCTCGAAGGTGTCGTCGAAGTCCTCCAGCGACGTGCCCAGAACCGAGCCGAAGGCCTCCTCGTCCGTGGCGCCCCGGCGGTAGGCGTCGAGCATGCGGCGGATGGCGTCGAACCCGTACCGGTCCTCGATGAGCTGGAAGACGAGCGACGCCTCGTAGTAGGAGAAGATCACCTGCTCGGGATACTCGGGACGCATGAATCCGTCGTTGAGCTCGCTGACCTTCTTGAGCCGACCCGCCCGCAGCGCCTGGAGGAAGGGGATGGACACATCGTGGCCCCACCCCTCCCGGGCCCTGCGCTGCTCGTGCACCGCCAGGCCCTCGGAGAACCAGCGCGGCACCCGGTGGTCCGTCATGGCCAGGTGGAACACGTGGGCCAGCTCGTGCCACAGGGTGGAGGCCCAGTTGTACTCCCCCTTCTGGCGCGCCGCCGGTGAGTCCAGGACCACCACGCTGCCGAAGCTCACGCCCAGGGCACCGAGCCCGGTCTCTCCCAGGGTGCGCACCGAGAAATCGGCGTGACTGGGGTACATCTCCACGCGCACGGGGAGGGGGGGCTCGATGCCGTAGCGCGCCGCCAGGGAGTCGTACGCCTCCTCGGCCACGGCCGAGACATAGGGCTCCAGGAGGTCGGCCTCCTCACCGTTCAGGAAGAGCTGGAAGTGCTCGGTGCTCCGGGTCTGGTAGCGTGCGAACGTGTCCAGCAGGTCGAGGCTGTTCTTGAACCACGGGTTGTAGGGGTCGCCCCGGAAGGCCCGCTCCAGGCTGGCACGTCCCTCCTCGATCCGTCCCGTGCGCAGCTGGTTCATGCCCAGGAGCCCCCAGGAGTGCCACGACAGCGAGTCCAGGGCCACCGCCGTTCCGGCCCGGTCCACCGCGTCCTGGTAGCGGCGCACGTTCACGGCCAGCTCTGCCACCGTGGCGTCCACGTCGGGGCTCGCCGGGTCCAGGGCCAGCGCCCTCTCCCTGGCCGAGCGGAAGGCGGCGGTGTCCTCCGCCAGGAAGGCCGCAGCGGCCAGCATGGAGAGCGCCTCCGATGAGCTGGGATTGATCTCAACCGCCTGCTTCGCCTCCCGCCGTCCTGCGTCGTAGCGCTCCCTCGAGAGGAGGAGCCGGGCCATGAGGACGTGGGCGTCGGCATCGTCCGGGTTCACCTCGAGGGCTTCCTGCACGCGGGCCAGGGCACCCGACGTCCCGTCGAAGTCCAGGGCCCGGGCCATCCCCAGCAAGGCACGGGGATCCCGGGGGTTGGTGCCCAGCACCTTCTCGAACTCGGCCTTGGCCTGGGGGCTCTGGTACTTCTCCAGGAAGAGCTCACCGGTCCGCAGATGGGGCTCGGCCCACCCCGGATCTCGCTGCGCCGCTTCGTCGAAGGCCTTGAGGGCGTCCTGGAAGAGGGCGGGATCGGTCCGTCCCAGCCGGCGGACGGCCCGGCCCACCGCAACCAGGTCGGGCGCGGCCAGGCGTCCGCCCGCGTCGTTGTAGACGTCGATGAACCGGTCGAAGCGCTCCATGGCCTCGTCCCTCCGGCCCCGGTGGAACATGAGCTCCCCCAGGTTCACCTCGGCGGTGAGGGCGTCGTCGGCCCCGCCCTGGATGGCCCTGCGAAAGGCCGCCTCGGCCTGCTCGTCGTGGCCGCGCAGAAGGAGGACCTCGCCCAGGACGTTGGCCACGGCCGCAGGATCCGGCGCCTCTCGCAGCGCCGCCTCGGCGTCGTCGTAGCGACCCCTGGTGGCGAGCGCCCGGGCCAGATCCCTTCGGGCGGCGGCGTCCGTCGCGTCGGCATGGAGGGCGCGCCTCAGGATCCGTGCGGCGTCGTCGTACTCCCCGCGCCTGAGCGCTGCCCGGCCCTCTTCGGCGGTCTGCCCGCCAAGGGGCGCGGGGTGGTGGGCCGCGCACAGGAGCACGGCTGCCATCACGGCGACGGGGCGGAGGACGGCGAAGATCATGATCCGCCGCCTCCCTCCCGCGCCCGGATCTCCCGGGTCTTCAACGCCAGCTCCACCAGGAGCGCCTCCAGCGCGTCGTCGTACTGCTCTGGCGGGATGGTGTCGCGTCCGGCACGCAGTGCGTCCACCCGGGCGAGGATGGCCTGGCGTTCCCGGTACATGCGTGCCAGCTCCGGATCGTCGGTGTCGGTCGAAGCGGCCACCCCCGTCGGGCGGCCCAGGCGGAATGCGGCTGCCACCTTCCCGTCGTCCCCCGTGGCGCTGGGATCCTGGCTTCCCTCGCCGTCGCCGTTGTCGTCCAGCACGGCGTGCTCCGTGAGGATCTCGTTCTCCTCGTCGTAGTGCCGGGCTACCTCGGCCCGGGCGAAGACGAATGCCTCGAGGAGGGAGACCTGCCCGTCCTTGTCCAGGTCGGCGCCGTCGCCGGTGACGGCCTCCACGAAGTAGGCCGGGAACTGGGTGGCATTGCGCTCCCGTACCGTGCGCGTGGCCGAGAGCACGACCCGCCGCGGACCCGACAGGGGCGCGATGAACCCGCCGCTGGCGCTCCCGGTGTGCGCCACCGCCACCGTCTGGGTGGCGAAGGACGCCAGAGCCCCTGCCAGCTCTTCCGGCGACAGGTCGGGACCCGGGAGGTTGAAGCGGCCCTCTTCGCCCCGGGCGGTGCCGTGGCCGACGAGGACGACCAGGATCTGGTCGTCGGGGGCGGCCTCCCCGGCCATTGCGGCGATGGCGCCCAGCACGTTCTCCCGGGTGGAGCGCTCAGCGGTGATGCCCGGGAGCGACTCGGGCCGCTCGGTCAGGAGCGTCACGTGGTCCGCCGGGATTCCGTCCCGTCCGGTGAGCCCGGCGTACAGCTCCCGGGCCCACCCCCCGAAGCGCTCGCGGTACTGCTCGGTGCCGCCCAGCCCTACCACGATGAGCACGCGGGTCTCCTGGGCGGCGGCGCGCCGGGGTACGGCCGCGCTCACGGCCGAAGCGGCCAAGAGGAGGGCCATCCATGCAATCGCCGGCGTCCGCGTGCGCCGCGCCTTCCACGTCGCCGGGCTCGTCATGGCAGCCCCCGCATGCGGCGATACCCCCACTCCGCGCCCATGAGGAGCAGCAGGAGGAGGAAGACCGCGGGCATGTCCCAGAGGTCCCGCTGCTCGGTGAGCGTCACCCCGGCGCCGCTGATGGCAATGTCGTCGGGGAGGTCGCTCACCGTCTCCGGGGTATAGAACCGCCCCCCCGTCTCGTCGGCGATGCGCTGAAGCGTGGCGGTGCGTCGTCCCGCGTCGAAGTACTCCTCGTCGCTGGGTGCCACGTCGAGCCAGGTGTGGGCCGAGCCCAGGGTCTCCCCGTCCCGGGTCGCGGTCACCTCCACCTCGTACGCTCCCTCCTCCCGGGGGACGATGTCCACGGCGTATTCCCCATCGCGCTGCACGACCCAGGTGGCCGGCTCCTCGGTCACCACGCCGGACGGGCTCGTCACCGTGGCGGTCACCTCGGCGTCGTTCACCTCGAGGTAGGCGGAGTCGTCCACCGTGGTCACGAGGTGGGCCGCTTCGCCCCGCTCGACCTGCTCCCGGTCCAGGGTGGCGGTCACCGCGCGGGGCACGCCGTCCACCAGCCAGCGGAGGAGCTGGCGCCAGAACGTCTCGTGGCTCTGATCCTCCAGGGGGACGTCGGCGTGCATCTGCCAGAGCCAGTCGTCCTGCACGGTGAGGGCCAGCGCCTTGCCCCGGCCGTAGCGCTGGTGGGCCAGGACGATCTGGGGTGCGTCGAGGGTGTCGTTGGTGCCCACGAGGAGGGCGGTGGCGCCGGGACGGATCTCGGTGATCCGGTTCACGGTCGTGACGGGGGGAAGGGCGGCCCAGCGGGTTCGGACGTCCACACTGTCGTCGCCGAGCTGGACGGCGGGATGGGCGACGCCCGCCGGTGTGGGCGCCACCTTCACTTCGGAGAGGAACCCCGGAGGTCCACGGGCTTCGGGAAGGACCACGGGGAGGACCTGCTCCACAGGCGTGCCGGCCCAGCCTCCCTCGGCGAAGGAGCTCCTGCCGCCCAGCATGAGGAGGCCGCCTCCCCGCTCCGACACGAAGTCGGAGATCATCTGGAGCTGGTCGTGGGAGAAGAAGGAGGCCTCCACGCTGCCGATGACGAGGCTCCGATAGCGGTAGAGCTCCTGCCGGGTGCGGGGGAATCCGGCCGCCAGCTCCTCTGCGTCGTCCACGTCCAGGCGCAGGAACTTGTTCTCGGCGGTCCGCTGCAGCACGACGAGCTGCAGGTTCTCGTCGTCGGCCACCGCCCGGCGCATGAACTTGACCTCGAAGCGGGGCTCGCCCTCGAAGTAGAGGATCTTCTCCCTATCGCCGCGGACCTCGATCTGCACCGAACGGGCGTTGTTCCGGTCGACCCGCTCCCCCTCCTGGACCGGAATCCGGAACTGCACTCTGTGGGCACCGGCCCGCCCCAGCTGGAAGGACACGCGCACGACCACGGGCTCCCCGTCGGGGCCCAGGTCCACGTCTTCCTGGGCCAGGATGCGCTCGTCGTCCTCCACGACGAGCGGCACCGTTCTCCGCCCCATGCCGCGCTGGGTCACGACCACGTCCACGAGCAGGGTGCTTCCCTCCAGGACGGTGCGGGGGAGGTCGACACGGCCCATCTGGATGTCCGGCGAAAGGGTCTCTTCGCCAACGCCCACGGTGAACACGGGTACGCCGGCCGCCTGGAGGGGCACGAGGGCCTCGGTGAGGGGGCGGCCCGCGTTGTCCGCGCCGTCGGTGACCAGCACCAGGCCTGCCAGGGGGACCCCTGCCAGCTCCTCCCGTGCCATGTCCAGCGCCGTGCCCAGGTCCGTATGGGTGCCGTCGTACGTGAGCGCTCCGGGACCGTCCATGCGGGATGCGCCCGATGAGAAGCGGAAGAAGCGCAGCGTGAACCGCTCGGCGAGGGAGCCCAGGAGCGGGCTCTCGTCGGGGGTGAACGCATCCTGAACGAACGCGCTCCGGGGCTGGCCCTGGGCGTCGGGGACCTTCATGCTGCGCGAGTCGTCCACCAGGACGCCCACGAAGTTCTGCTGGGGCACCGTGGTGGAGAGGATCAGCGAAGGCTGGAGCAGACACGCGAGGACCACGCCCAGGAGCGCGATCCGGAGTCCCGCCATGACGATCCGGTCCGCGCGGCGGGCCTTCCCCCGGGCCACGGTGTAGGTGGCCACCGCCACGGCGCCCACCACGCCCGCAACCAGGAGCCACACGCGCACCCGCTCGGGCGCCGTGAAGGCGAAGTCCCCCTGCCCGAAGACGTGGGGGCGGTACTTGAAGAGGAAGTGGAAGACGCCGTCCATGGATGCGGATCAGTGTGTCATGGTTGTTCGGAAAGCAATGGTGCCCGGTTCGCCGGGGAATCGCCCTTCTTCAGTGGCTCATGCCGTACACGATCATGTTGGCCCCCATCTCGAAGGCGTAGGTCGAGTACTCCAGGGGATACATGGGGTCCTCGGCCCACTCCCAGGCGTCGCCCAGGTCGGTGTTCCAGTTGATGAGGACCATGAGCTCGCCGTCGTCGTCGAAGATGCCCCGGACGTGGGGCACGAATCCGTCCCGCTCGTATGTATGTCCAAACCCCATCGTGACCGCCTCGGCGTTTCGCACGTTGGGCACCTGCACGATGGAGTCGATCTGGTAATAGGAGGAGAACAGAGGGTGGTCCCTGGGCAGCTCCACGATGGGCCGCCCGGGGAGCACGCGCCGGATGTTGGCCTCGAACCGGGCC
>JASFRY010000024.1:0-17348 GCA_050114675.1 Gemmatimonadota bacterium
AGAAGGGGGAGGGGGCTGCTCCGGAGCACCTTGTCCGCAACGCTGCCCAGGAGGGCCCGCTTCAGCCCGCCGTATCCGTGGGTGGCCAGCGCGATGACGTCGGCGCCCACGTTCTTGGCGATGTGGGCGATGGCGCGCCCGGGCGCCTCGTGCTCTTCGACGTGCACCGAGACCTCCAGGCCGTCCTTCTTCAGCTTGTCGGCCACGCCGCCCAGGTACTCTTCGGCTCGCTTCATGGCCGGCGTGATGTCGTCGGGAAGAAGCGGGAAGATGCGAGCGCCGAGCACGGCCGAGGAGCTGACCACGTGCGCGAGGGTGAGCTGGGCACCCGTGGCGCGGGCCAATTCCGTGGCCGGACCCAGGATGCTGGCCGAGAGGTCGGAGCCGTCCAGCGGCACGAGGACGTGCTTGAAGGTCAGGACGTCGGCGGGGACGTGACCGCCCTCTCCCGGATGCACCACGAGGAGGGGGAGGTTCGTGGTCCGCACCAGGGCGTCGGCGACGCTGCCGAGCCACATGCGGCTGACCCCGGTGTGGCCGTGGGTGGTGATGAGGATCATGTCCGCCTTGACCTGGGCGGCGTACGCGGCGACCTCGTCGGCCACGCCGCCCTCCAGCAAGGCGCTGTCCACGCGGGCACCGTCGCCGAGCCGCGACTCCCAGTCCCGGAGATAGGCGACTTCTTCCGCCCGGTGACGGGACTCGTACTCCTCCATGTCCAGCCCTTCGTAATGGAACTGGGTGTTGGAGAGGAAATGGTCGGGCGGATGGGACACGTGGACATGGGTGAGGTGCAGGGACGCTCCGGTGGCCTTGGCCAAGCCTGTGGCGAGGGGAAGCATGCGCTCGCTGAACTCGGAGCCGTCGAGCGGGACCACCAGCGACTGGAGCATCGTGATCTCCTTCCGTCCCGAGGGACTTTCGAATGCGTCGGGTGGAGGGGGGGCCTGAGACCGCCCCACTCCTAACGTAGACCGGCCCTCCCGGAAGGGATGTCGGGCATCCCCTGACACCCCTGTAGGGGGTCGCCCCGAGTGCCGGAGGGCCCCGCCGGCGCGGGTTCCCGCGGAGGGTTGCCCCGATTGAACGAGCCTGTCGCCGTCGGTACACTTCAGGTCTATGTCTCTTCAGAAGCTGATCGTGCGGGGTGCCCGGGAGCACAACCTCCAGGACGTGGACGTGGTGCTTCCCCGGGAGGCGCTGGTGGTCATCACCGGCCTCTCGGGATCCGGCAAGTCCTCGCTGGCATTCGACACCATCTACGCCGAAGGCCAACGGCGGTACGTGGAGTCCCTCTCGGCGTACGCGCGCCAGTTCCTGGGGCTCATGGAGAAGCCCGACGTCGATGCCATCGAGGGGCTGTCGCCGGCCATCTCCATCGAGCAGAAGACGGTGAGCAAGAACCCACGGTCCACCGTGGGCACCGTCACCGAGATCTACGACTACCTGCGCCTTCTGTGGGCCCGCGTGGGCACCCCCCACTGCCCCAACTGCGGCGCACCGGTGATCCGCCAGTCGGCGACCCAGATCGTCGACCGCCTCCTGGAGCTGCAGGCGGGCACCCGGATCGAGATCCTGGCTCCCCTCGTACGCGGACGGAAGGGGGAATTCGCGGCCCTCTTCGAACGGGCGCGAAAGGAGGGGTTCGTGCGCGTCCGGGTGGACGGCGAGACCCACGATCTCTCCCAGCCGCCCCGTCTGAACCGCTACGAAAACCATGACATCGCGGTGGTCGTGGACCGCCTGGTGGTCCGGGAGAAGGACCGGGAGCGCATCGCCGATTCCGTGGAGACGGCGCTCAAGACCGCCAGCGGGATCCTCGAGGCCCTGGAGCATCGCGGCGACGGGGACCCCGTCACCCATACCTTCAGCGAGCACTACGCGTGCACCGAGTGCGGCACGAGTCTCGCCGAGCTGGAGCCCCGGCAGTTCTCCTTCAACTCGCCCTACGGCGCGTGCGAAGAGTGCGGGGGGCTCGGCACGCGCAAGGAGGTCAACGCCGACCTCCTCGTGGCCGATCCCAGCATCTCCATCCTGGAGGGCGTGATCCTCCCGTGGGGGGAACCCGGGGGCCATCTCCGGAGATCGGTGATCCCGGGGCTGGCCGAGGCGTACGAATTCGATCCCAACACGCCGTGGGGTGAGCTGCCCGAGGACGTGCGCGACGCCGTGCTCCACGGCTCGGGCGCCATGAAGATCCGGTTTCCGTACAAGTCCGGGTCGGGGAAATTCAACGGGCACTACGAGGACCACTGGGAGGGTGTCGTGGCCAACGTGGCACGCCGCTATCAGGAGACCCAGTCGGACAGCGTCCGCTCCCAGCTCGAGGAGTACATGTCCACCCTCCCGTGTACGGCGTGCGGCGGCTCCCGCCTCAAGCCGGAATCCCTGGCGGTGACCGTGGGGGGGCGGTCCCTGGGCGACATCGTGGACCTCCCCATCGGAGAGGCTGCCGCGTTCTTCCAGTCCCTCCCCGTGGGCGGGCGCAAGGCCGGTGCCCTCTCCCCGGAGATCGCCGGGCCCATTCTGAAGGAGGTGGGTGAGCGCCTGCGCTTTCTCCAGGACGTGGGGCTGGACTACCTGACCCTGGGTCGGGCGGCGGGCACGCTCTCGGGAGGAGAGGCGCAGCGCATCCGGCTCGCGACCCAGATCGGGTCCAGGCTGGTGGGCGTGCTCTACATCCTGGACGAACCCTCCATCGGGCTGCACCAGCGGGACAACGAGCGCCTCCTGGACACCCTTCAGCGCCTGAGGGACCTGGGGAACACCGTCATCGTGGTGGAGCACGACGAGGACACGATCCGGGCCGCCGACCACGTGGTCGACCTGGGTCCCGGCGCCGGCCGCCACGGTGGCGAAGTGGTGGTGGCGGGGACGCTGGAGGACGTGGTGAAGTGCGAGCGGTCCCTCACGGGTGCCTACCTGCGCGGGGACCGGACCATCCCGGTGCCCGGGCAACGACGCCCTGGCGAGCCCGAGGAGAGGCTGGTGGTCCGGGGCGCGTCGGGCCACAACCTGCAGAAGCTCGACGTGGCGTTTCCCCTGGGCACCTTCGTGTGCGTCACCGGCGTGAGCGGCTCGGGGAAGTCCACCCTGGTCAACGAGACCGTCTACCACGCCCTGGCACGCCATTTCTACCGCAGCAGCCTGGTGCCGGAGCACTACGACGCCCTGGACGGTCTCGAGCGGCTGGACAAGGTCATCGACGTGGATCAGTCGCCCATCGGGCGCACGCCACGCTCCAACCCGGCGACGTACACCGGAGTGTTCACGCCCATCCGGGACCTCTTCGCAAACCTGCCCGAGTCCCAGATGCGGGGCTACGCCCCGGGACGCTTCTCCTTCAACGTGAAGGGAGGGCGGTGTGAGGCGTGCAATGGCGACGGGCTGGTGAAGATCGAGATGCACTTCCTCCCCGACGTCTACGTGCCCTGCGACGTGTGCCGGGGACGGCGCTACAACCGGGAGACGCTGGACGTCTTCTACAAGGGGAAGAACATCGCCGACGTCCTGGACATGACGGTGGAGGAGGCGTTGGAGTTCTTCGACGCCGTGCCACGGATCAAGTCCAAGCTCCAGACGCTGTACGATGTGGGGTTGGGCTACATCCACCTGGGCCAGTCGGCTACCACGCTTTCGGGTGGCGAGGCCCAGCGGGTGAAGCTGGCCACCGAGCTGAGCAAGCGGGCTACGGGCAACACGCTCTACATTCTGGACGAGCCCACCACGGGGCTCCATTTCGAGGATGTCCGGGTGCTGCTGGAGGTGCTCCACCGCCTCGTGGACCTGGGCAACACGGTGGTGGTCATCGAGCACAACCTCCACGTGGTGAAGACGGCGGACTGGATTATCGACCTGGGCCCCGAAGGTGGCGCGGGCGGGGGGCGTATCGTGGTGGAAGGCACGCCGGAGGAGGTGGCGGCGTACCCCGATTCGTATACCGGGCGGCACCTGGCACCCCTTCTGGGTTAGGGAATGTTCCGGTCCGGCGTCTCGGGGCAGGGAGGGCCGCCAATCGGCGGCTTCCCCGGGGTGCCACGGAACCGTCGCCTTGCGAAGCCGCAGCGGCTACCTTTGACCACCGGGTAGTCCGGACCGGAGAAACCGGCATCCCGGAGGGACCGTAGGGTCCGACACGATCAGAGTGAGGACCGCCTTCGCCCAGCGAAGGCTCAGAGAACGGAGACGGTCATGGTGACCCGAGAGGATCTCGAGAGCTTCCTCATCCGTATGGATGTGGAGTACGAGGAGGTCGACGAGGGGATGTACCTCGTTCGTGGACGGACCAGCGGGTTCCCCATGGTCGTCCACCACGCCGACGCGCTGCTGCTCATCCGCATGAAGCTCATGGATCTCCCGTCCGATAACGGGCGGGCGGAGGAACTGTACCGGATGCTCCTGGAGCTCAACGCGTCGGATATCGTCCATGGGGCGTACGGGATCGAGGAGGACGAGCTCATCCTCACCGAGACCCTGGAGCTGGAGACCCTGGACTTCCTGGAGCTGCAGGCGTCCATCGAGAGCATGGAGATGGCGGCGTCGAGTCATATGAAGCGCATCCGCTCGCTGGCGGGCGCAGAGGCGGAGGGCTGATACGACATGGGCATCTTTTCAAAGCTGTCCACGCTGATCAGGTCGAACATCAACGACCTCATCTCCCGGGCCGAGAACCCGGAGAAGATGCTGAATCAGATCATCCTGGACATGCGAGACCAGCTGGCGAAGGCGAAGCGGGAGGTCGCCGCCGCCATTGCGGACGAGCGCAAGCTCAAGTCCCAGTTGGAGGACGAGGCGAAGCAGGCCCGGGACTGGGAGCAACGTGCCATGCTGGCGGTGAAGGAGGGTCGGGACGACCTGGCCAAGCAGGCGCTCATTCGCCACCAGGAGCATGCCGAGCGCGTGCAGGTGCTCCAGCAGACCTGGCAGGCGCAGGCCCAGGAGACCGAGAAGCTCAAGGGCTCGCTGCGCCAGCTCAACGACAAGATCGAGGAGGCCAAGCGGAAGCGGAATCTCCTCATCGCCAAGCAGAAGCGGGCCCAGGCCCAGCGCCGCATACACGAGACCATGTCGGGGCTCTCCGACACCTCCGCCTTCGAGGCCTTCAACCGGATGGCCGACAAGATCGAGGAGGAGGAGCGCCGCAGCCTCGCTCAGGCCGAGGTCACCGAGGCCCTGGCCGGCGACACGCTGGAGACCGAGTTCATGCGGCTCGAATCGGGGACGGGTGACGCCGACGTCGATTCCAAGCTCGCGGCCCTGAAGCAGCAGATGGGACTCCTGCCTGCCACGTCCGCCAGCGGGGAGGAGGCCAAGCAGCTGCCCGCCGGTGAGGAGGAGAAGGAGGAACCGGAGCAGGGAGCCGAGGCCGAGGGCAAGGTGGAGGAGGCCGAGGTGGAGGAAGTGTCCGACGACGAGGCCGAGAACATCCCGGAGGCGCAGCTTCTGGAGGAGTTCGACAGGCTGGGAGAGAAGCCGGCCGACGCCTGACGCCGGAACCGGCGCCCCCGCCGCGCGCGTGGGCTCGTCGACGCAAGAGAAGGGGGAGCGCTCCGCAGGGGGAGCGCTCCCCCTTTTCATTCGCCGCCGGGGCCGCATCTTTGGCGGGACACCCACGCATTCCACGGAGCGGGCATGAGCACCGTCTACCTGAACGGCGAGTACCTCCCCGGCGGCGAAGCGAAGATCTCGGTGGACGACCGGGGCTTCCTGTTCGCGGACGGGGTCTACGAGGTGGCGTCCTTCTACGAGGGCGTTCCCTTCTATATGGATCGGCACCTGGCTCGGCTCCGTCGGGGCCTGGCCTGGATGCGCATCGACTTCGACGTGGAGGTCCTCGAGGACGTGACGCGGCAGCTCCTGGCGCGGAACGCCGTGGACGCGGCGCCCACGTCGCTGGTCTACTATCAGGTGACCCGCGGCGTGGCGCCCCGCTCCCATCCGTTCCCCAAAGAGCCCGTGCCGCCCACGGTGTACGCTTTCGCCAAGGCGTGGCAGCGCCCCACGGCCCAGGAGTGGGAGCGAGGGTTCAAGGCCGTCACGGTACCGGACCGCCGCTGGGCCCGGGTGGACATCAAGAGCATCGCGCTTCTCCCCAACGTCATGGCGTACCAGGCCGCGGTGGACGCCGGCGCCACCGACGCCGTCCAGGTTCGCGACGGCATCGCGCTGGAGGGGGCCCACAACAACTTCTTCGCCGTCCTCGACGGCACGGTGGTGACCCATCCGGCCACCAACGTCATCCTGCCGGGCATCACCCGCGGCGTGGTGCTGGAGCTCGCTCGGGAGAACGGGATTCCGGTGGAAGAGCGGCCCATCCATGTCGAGGAGCTGTCCGGGGCCGACGAGCTCTTCTTCACGGGCACCACGTCGGAGGTGCGCCCCACGGTGGAGCTGGACGGAAAGCCGGTGGGCGACGGCACGGTCGGGCCGGTCGTCCGGACCCTGGCCCTGGCCTACGACAAGCGGGTGGAGAAGGTGAAGGAAGCCGCGCGGGCGGGGAGCGCCTGACCGAGGAGGGGCTCATGCGCAGGATCGTGGCGGGTGCGGTCGTCGCGTTGGCCGTGGCCGGCTGCTGGCACGCCACCGTACCCGGCGTGTCGGGACGCGTGGACGTAGCTCCACCGGGACCCGACGCGGTCAGCATGACGTACCTGGGGGTGGGGGGGTGGATCTTCCAGCGCGGAAGCGACCAGCTGCTTGCGGCGCCCCTCTTCTCGAATCCGTCCTTCGTGCGCACGGGCCTGATGCCGGTCCATTCGGACACCGCAGCGGTGGACCGGGGAATGGAGCCCTACGACGTGTCGGGTGCCGCTGCCATCCTGGTGGGCCACGCCCACTATGATCACCTCATGGACGTGCCCCGGGTGGCGCTGCGCCACGCGCCCGGAGCGCGGATCCTGGCGAGCCAGGAAGTCCGCTACACCCTGGGAAGCTGGAGCGGCGTGGCCGACCGCGTCACCGTCGTCGACTCTCTCGCCGGCGACGTGGAGCACGAGGGGCGATGGATCCAGGTGTCACCCGGCCTCCGGGTCATGGCCCTCCGCTCCCACCACGCTCCCCATTTCGAGGGGTATACGCTGTACCATGGCGCCTACGACCACCCCCTGGAGCGTGAGCCCCGGTGGGCGTCGGAATGGCTGGACGGGCCTACCTACGCGTTCCTCGTGGACTTCCTCGATCCCGACGGCACGGTGGCCTTTCGCATCTACTACCAGGATGCCGTGGCGGCACCTCCGCGGGGCTTCGCGCCCGAGGCGCTCATGGAACGGCGCCCCGTGGATGTGGCGATCCTGGTGCCGGCCACCTTCGACCAGGTGGACTGGCACCCGGAGGCCTTCGTGGGGAACCTGCGGCCGCGCTGGGTCCTCCTGGGTCACTGGGAGAACTTCTTCCTTCCGCCGTCGGCGCCCACGCGCTCCGTGATGCTCACCGACCTGGGGCACTTCCGCGACCGACTCGACCGGGTCTTCGGTGGGCAGAGCTGGCTCCCGGACATCGGGACGGTGTTCACCTTCCCGACCCGATAGGCGTGGCCGGCGGCTCCTCTTGCCGTAAGCCCTACACTGTAGTAGATATGGCGTAGAAGAACCCTACAGTGAAGGGGATATGAGATGGGACGCGCCCTCGGTGAGTTCGAACAGCTGGTCCTCTTCGCCCTGCTGGATCTCGAGGACGACGCCTACGGTGCCGCCGTGGGACGCCGCATCGAGCAGCGTACGGGCAGGGAGGTCTCGGCCGGAGCCGTGTACACCGCGCTGGAGCGACTGGAGTCGCGGGGGCTGGTGACTTCGCGGGAGGGAGAGCCCACGCCCGAGCGCGGAGGACGCCGGCGCAAGTACTACGCCGTCGAGCCCCTGGGTGCCGAGGAGCTCTACCGATCGGTGGACGTGATCCGCGCCATGTCCGAAGGGCTCATGGGGCGCCTGGAGGACCTGGCCGGTGAGCCCGGGGGGGGGCTGGCGCGATGACGTGGGGCGGAGAAGGGGACTCGGGTGCCCGGCTCCCCTTCCTGGACCGTGCCCTCCTGTCCACGGTGCGCGGGGGAGAGGCCGAGTTCGTGGTGGGAGACGTGGTGGAGCGGTACCGCAGGGAGGTGGCGGACGGGATGCCGCTCCGGCGGGCGCGACGCCGGCTCAGGCGCCAGGCCTGGGGAACGGTGGCGCGGTGGTGGCTGCGAGGGATCCGACGTGGCGCCCGGAGGTGGCGCGACGCAGCCAATGGGAGGGGAGGAGGAACGATGGGAGCATGGATGCAGGACGTACGGATCTCGTGGCGGAACCTGGCGCGGCGGCCGGGCTTCGCCCTCACCGTGGTGGCGACCCTGGCCCTCGGCATCGGGGCGACGTCCACCATCTACTCGGTGGTGGATGCGGTCCTGCTTCGACCCCTGCGGTACCGTGACGCCTCCACGCTGGTGGCGGTGGGCAACACGTTCCCCCGCCGGGAGTGGGACGATCAGGGCGCGGGGCTCCAGCACCTGGCAGGCGTCTCTGTGGCGAACTGGCTCGACTATCGTGGCCGGGTGAGCGGCCTGGACGCCCTGGCCGCCGTCGAGCCCTCCAGCGTGCTCATGCCGGACCGCGGGAACGGGCCCGAGCTGGTGAGCGCCGCACGGATCTCCGCGAGCTTCCTCGCCACGTTGGGCGTGGCGCCGGTCCTCGGCCGGGACTTCGCGGCCGAGGAGCACGCGCCGGGCTCGGGTGCGGTGGCCTTGCTGAGCTACGGCGCGTGGGTGCGTCGCTTCGGCGGGGACCCATCCGTCGTCGGGAGCCGCCTGGGGCGCGGAGACTCCGGCGCCATCATCGTGGGGGTGCTGCCGCGGGACTTCAGGGCCCCGGAGCTTTTCTTCCCGTCCCAGCCCGACTTCTGGCTCCCGCTTCAACCGGGGGACGCCCGGTACGCTGATCGGGGGAGGAGAAGCCTGTACCTCGTGGGCCGTCTGGCGCCGGGCGTGACGGTGGAGCAGGCCCGGGAGGAGGCGCGTCGGGTGGCGGCGGACGTAGCGCGGGAGCATCCCGACGGCAACGTGTACCCCGGCGGTGAGGCGCTGGGGCTGGGGCTCAATGACCTGCGGGCCGCCACGGTGGGGGCGTCCCGTCAGATCCTGGAGCTCTTCATGGGCGCCTCGGGGCTCCTGCTGCTCATCGCGTGCCTCAACGCGGCGACCCTTCTGCTGGCGCGGAGCCTGGACCGAGCCAGGGAGCTGGGCGTGCGTGCCGCCCTGGGCGCAGGCCGGCGTACCCTCGTTCGTCTTGTGGTGTCGGAGAGCCTCCTCCTGGCCGTGGCATCTGGGGTGGTGGGCACGGCCCTCGCCTACGCCGGTGTCGCCGCGGTGCACCGGTTCGGCCCTTCGTCGATCCCCCGCCTCGAGGAGATCGGCGTGGATGGCCGCATCCTCGGTGTCACCGCCGCGCTCACCGTGGCCGTGGGGATCGGGGTGGGGCTGGTTCCCGCGCTCCGAGGTGGCCGGCGGGCCATGGCCGCGGGGCTGAGCCAGGGACAGTGGGGAACCCAGGGACGCTCCGGCGCCCGGCTCCGGGCGGGACTTGTCTCTGGGCAGATAGCCCTGGCCGTGGTGCTCCTGTCCAGCGCCGGGCTCCTGTCCGCGTCCGTCCTCCATCTGCGTGGCGTGGATCCGGGCTTCGATCCCCACGGGGTCGTGACCTTCCGCATGCCGCTCAAGAGCGCGCAGCCCTCCCAGCCCTGGCAGGACTGGGACGCGGTGCTGGAGCGGGTGGCGGCCATCCCCGGTGTCCAGGCGGTGGGAGGGACCTCCAACGTGCCCTTCCAGTCACCCTACTGGTCGCCCTGGGTCCGTCTCCCGGAGCAGGGCGAAGAGGTTCGTGAGTCCACCGCCGGCTACGCCGTCACGCCCGGATACCTCCAGGCCGTGAGGACCCGGCTGCTGGCCGGGAGGGGGTTCGGTCCCGGCGACGGTCCTGACGGACCCTGGGTCGCGCTGGTGAACGAGGCCTTCGTGCGCCAGCGGCTTCTGGGGCGAGAGGGCGGGGGCCCCTCCACGGACGCCGCGATGCGCGGGGTGTTGGGCCAGGAGCTGCGCTTCACCGACGAGGAGGAGCGCATGGTCCGAGTCGTGGGCGTGGTGGAGAACGTGATCCAGGAGCGCGCCCAGGAGGGCCCCCTTCCCGCCATTTACGTACCGTACACCCAGGTTCCCTGGCCCTTCGTCCAGGTGGCGCTTCGCTCCGGGCTCCCACCCTCGACGGTGGCGGGCGAGGTGCGAAAGGCCATGGCCGACCTCGACCCGTCGGTTCCCGTCCTCGACCTGCGGGCCATGGAGGCGCGTATGGCGGCGACCCGTGCCGACCCCCGTTTCCGGTCGCTGCTCATCGGCTTCTTCGCGGCCCTGGCTCTCCTCCTGGCGTCGGCGGGCCTGTACGGCTCTCTGGCCCATGTGGTGAGCCGCCGACGCCGGGAGCTGGGCATCCGGGTGGCGCTGGGTGCCGCCCGACGGGGCGTCGTGGCCCTGGTGGTGGGGCAGGGGATCGGCATCGCCGCGGTGGGGCTGGTTCTGGGGCTGGCCGGATCCCTGGCCGTGAGCCGGCTTCTCTCGGGGTTCCTGTACGGGGTGACCCCGACGGACCCGCTCACCTACGGGGCCGTGGTGGCGCTGCTGGGGGGCGTGGCTGCCCTGGCGTCCTTCGTGCCGGCGCGCCGCGCCACCGGCGTGGATCCCGTGGAGGTTCTCCGGTCCGAATAGGAGCGGACGGGGCGTGGGGGCGGAGGTGCTACCCGCGCCGGACTCCGCCTCCGGTCCGGTGCCGGCGCTACCGCTTCTCCCGCGGTGGCCCTCCCTCGAAGCGATACCGCACCCGGGTCCCCGCGGCGTCCTCCGCCACGATGAACATGGCGGGCAGCCCCGTGTCGATGCCTCCCCGGCCGTCCCGGGCGGCGGGCATGGGGATGAGGTAGAGGCCGGCCACGTCAAGCGTGTCCTGGGCCTCGGTCTCGCCCATGTCGCCCATGTCGGCGATGACGCCCCCCTGCTTCAGGAGGGGCTCGTCGTAGCTCACCAGGATGTCCGACTTCAGGGTGGGGAGGCCGGGAACGGCCACGGTGCCGCCCCGGATCAACAGGTCGGGCATGCGACGTCCGTTGTAGGCCAGCCCCTGATACACGGCGGGATCGTACGCCTCGTACCGTCCCGTGGCGATGGCGTCCAGGGCCTCCAGGAGGCCCACGAAGTTGGTCTCCCGCAGGTGCTGTTTCTGGGGGTCGTCGGCCCACGCGCCCGACTCGATGAGGACGGTGCTCGCCCCCCACTTGCCGATGAGGTCGCCGAAGGCGCGGGGGTTGAACGTGTCGTCGTACTTGGCGATATGGTCCCCCACCAGGGGCCGCATGGTCTCCACCAGGAGGGAGGCCACCTGCATCGCCTTGCGGCGCTTGGCGTCGATCTCCCGGGCTTCGTTGAAGGCGGGCGCCAGAAGGGCGATGGCCACACCCCGGTCCGATTCGCCCACCCGGACGGCGGCGTTCTGGTCGTGGAGATTGAAGCCGAACTCGGGCTGAAGAGCGTCGTCCACACGCTTGAGGAGCTGCCCCTCGGGGGTCTGCAGCTGCCGGGCGTCACGGTTGATGTCGATCCCCTGGGCGTTTCTCCGCCGGAAGCGGTCGGCACCGTCGGGGTTGAGCATGGGGATCATGTGAACGGTGGCCCCGCGGGCGATGCGCTGGGCCAGGGGGTGGTCCGGCCAGTCGTGGAAGAAGCGCACGATGTCGGCCAGGGCCATGGACGCCGTGCTCTCGTTCCCGTGCATCTGGGACCAGAGGAGCACGGTGACGGGGCCGGACCCGTACGTGAGGTGCCGGATGTCCCGCCCTTCGGCGCTCTGTCCCGCCACCGTCACCGAGATGGGCCCGTTCAGGTACGGAGCCACGGCATCCCAGTAGGCGTCGTACCCGAAGCGACGGTCTTCCAGGCCGGGCACCGTCATGGCGTGGTGGACCTCCACGAGGGTCTCGGGGGAGGTCGGTGGTGTCGCGGACGGGCCGGGGCCGGGGCCCCCTGCACAACCGGCGACGACGAGGAGGACGGGGGCGCCTGCGGCGCGGCGAAGCGCGGATCGGGGACGGTCGGCGGGATGCATGGGCTTCATCGGTAAAGGAGATACGGTGCGCGCAGGGCACGGAAGGCGGAGAGCTGGGAATCCCAGTCGGCGGTGAGCTCGGCCATGCTCTTTCCCGCATCGATTCCCCTGCGGAGGGCGTCGGTGCCCGCCAGGCGATCGATGTGGGCCACGTTCCACGACCAATGGTCGCCGGACATGCGGTACGTCTCTACCAGCATGGCCACCGCCGCCCGGGGGGCGTCGTAGGTCGAGGTGGCGCCCACCAGCCGGACGCCGTGCACCTCGGTGTCGTTGAACTTCCCGTCCCCTGCGCCGTGGGGTGTGAAGGTGACGGGCACGAAGCGGAGGCCTTCCAGGTGATAGCCGTTCAGCGTGTCGGCCAGCGCCTGCCCGTCGAGCCAGGGGGCGCCCACCTGCTGGAATGCCCGGTCGGTGCCGCGCCCCACGGAGAGGGGCGTGCCCTCGAAGAGACACGTCCCCGGGTAGGCCAGGGCGCTTTCCAGCGAGGGGATGTTGGGGGACGGGGGGACCCAGGGCAGCCCGGTCTGGTCGAAGGTCATGTCGCGGTGCCACCCGTCCATGGGCACCACGTGGAGCTCGACCCGGACCCCGAAGGCCCCCACGAACATGCGGGCCAGCTCCCCCATGGTCATCCCGTGGCGCATAGGCTCGGGGTAGAGGCCCACGAAGGTGCTGTAGGCCGTGTCCAGCACATTGCCCTGGACCACGTCGCCCCGGATGGGATTCGGCCGGTCGAGCACCACGAAGGGGATGCCGGCCTGGCCCGCCGCCTCCATGGCGTAGGCCATGGTGGACGGGTACGTGTAGTAGCGGGCGCCCACGTCCTCCATGTCGAAGACCAGGACGTCGATGCCTTCCAGCATCTCAGGGGTGGGACGGCGCGTCTCGCCATAGAGGGAGAAGACCGGGAGGCCCGTCTTCTCGTCCTGCCCGTCTTCGATGTGTGCGCCTGCCTGGGCCTCGCCGCGGATGCCGTGCTCGGGTCCGAAGAGGCGGACCAGCTCCACCCCGGGCGCCGCGAAGAGGGCGTCGATGGTGGACACCGGCTCCCGGTTCCCGTTGGAGCCGTCTCCGTCGGCGGGGATGAACACGCTGTGGTTGGTGATGAGCCCCACCCGCTTTCCGCGCACCAGCGAGAGGGAGTCCGACAGGAGGACCTGGACGCCCGCGCGCACCTCTGCGGGCGCGTCTCCGTCCCGGGCGGTGTCCGGCCCCGCTTTTGCATCACCTTCGGGAACGGCGCACGCCGCCAGGGTACAACTCAGCAGCACCACCAGGGCCCAGGATTGTGACGTTCCACGGGACGGGGTAGTTTCCCGGCCGTCCCAGCCTCGGCGCCGGTCGCGCCTCTCGATGTCTGGATCCATGACGGCAAGCATCGGGGTCGCGCCCGACGCCGTCAACGCGTCCAGCGCCGTCGCGGCCGCCGGGCGCCCATCCGCCGGTCCATTTCATCCGCATCGACACAGGGAGAACCGCAGGCCCGATGGCCCTCAGAAGCTGCCCTTCAGCCGGCGTTGGTCCGCGGGGAATGCTGAAGTGGCTGCCCCTCCTGGCCCTGGCCGCCTGTGGCGGACCCCCTCCGGCGGAGGTGGCGCCTCCCGCCGCGCCCCCTGAAGCTCCTCCCGCCGCGGAAGCGCCGCCGCCCGAGCCGGTGGCGGAAGCGCCGGAGCCGCCGCCGCCGCCTCCCCCCGACACCCGCTCGTGGGCCCGGCGCACCCTGGACGGCATGACGCTGCGGCAGAAGGTGGGGCAGATGGTCATGCCGTGGGTCATCGGGGACTTCGCGCCCGTGGGCTCGTCGAGCTATCGGCGGATCGCCGAGCTCGTCAGGGAGCAGGAGGTGGGCGGCATCATCATGTCGGTGGGATCGCCCACCGAGGTCGCGGCGAAGATCAACGCCCTTCAGCGTCAGGCCCGCGTGCCCCTGCTGGTGGCCGCCGACCTGGAGACGGGCGCCGGCTACCGCATGTCGGGCACCATCCATGTGCCGGGCAACATCGAGCTGGGCGGCGCCACCGACTTCCCCGCGCTCATGGCCGTGGGCGCCACGGGAGACACGTTGCTCTCCTACGAGATGGGCTACATCACCGGGGTCGAGGCCCGGGCGGTGGGGATCCAGGTGCCGTTCGCCCCCGTCCTGGACGTGAACAACAACCCCGAGAACCCCATCATCAACGTGCGCTCGTTCGGGGAGGACCCGCGGCAGGTGGCGGCCATGGGCGCCGCCTTCGTTCGGGGCATCCAGGCCACGGGTGTCATCGCCACGGGGAAGCACTTTCCAGGCCACGGCGACACCGGGACCGATTCCCACCTTGCCCTTCCCACCATCAGCGTGTCCCGGGCACGCATGGACACGGTGGAGCTTCCCCCCTTCCAGGCCGCCATCGACGCGGGCATCGGGGGAATCATGACGGCCCACATCACGGTGCCCGCCGTCAACGGGGGCAACGGCGACCCCGCCACCCTCTCCCACGCCGTGCTCACGGGGCTGCTCCGGGGGGAGATGGGCTTCCGGGGCATCGTCTTCACCGACGCCATGGACATGACCGCCATCTCTGGTCGTCTGGGCGTCGAGGAGGCGGCGGTGCGGGCCGTGGAGGCCGGCGCCGACGTCATCCTCATGCCGGCATCGGTGTCGCGGAGCATCGACGGCATCGTGGAGGCGGTGGAGGGGGGACGGATCCCGGAAGCGCGGATCGACGGCACGGTGCTGCGGCTCCTGGACGAGAAGGAGCGTCTCGGTCTCACCACGGATCGCGAGGTGGATCTGCAGGCGATCCCCTCGGCCGTGGGCATCCCGGCCCACGTCGCCGTGGCGGAGGAGATCGCCCAGAAGTCCATCACCCTCATCCGGAACGGCAAGAACCTCCTGCCCCTGCGGGGGACGCGCAGTGCCCGGGTGCTCTCCGTGTCGTACCGTCGGACGTCGGACGTGCTGGCCGGGCGCTACTTCAACCGGCGGCTGCGTGACACCTACCCCCGGCTGGTGACGGCCGAGCTGGACCAGGACGCGGCACCGGCCTTGTACGAAGGGCTGCTCCGCCAGGCGCGGCGATCGTCCCTGGTGGTGGTGAGCACGTACGTCACCGCGGTGTCCTATCAGGGAAGCGTGGCCCTCCCCGACGAGATGGTCGACTTCATCGAGAAGCTTCAGCAGGTGGGCGTGCCCCACATCGTGGTGTCCTTCGGCAATCCCTACCTCATCACCACGTTTCCCGACGTACAGGCGTACATGCTGGCGTGGAGCGGGTCCAGGGTGAGCCAGCAGGCGGCCGCGGCGGCGCTCTTCGGCGATTTTCGCATCACCGGGCATACGCCGACGCGGATCCCTGGATTCGCGGAAATCGGTGACGGCATCCAGATCCCCAGAAAGGTCGGTTCACGTGGCGGACGTTGACAGGAGAAGCGCCGGGGCAGGGAGGCGCATGCAGAGTGGGAGCACACGCGTCGCCGGCACGGCGCTCCTCGTCGTCCTGACGAGCTGTGGAGGGGGTGCACGACCCGGTGCCATGCCCTTCCCGGGCGCCGAGACCGCCGTCCCCGCCGGCCCTCTTCCCGAGACGCTGGACGCAGACGCCCGGCGGTGGGTGGACACGACGCTGGAATCGCTCACTCTGCGGCAGAAGGTGGCCCAGCTCGTCATCGAGTGGATGCCCGGGGGGTACACGGCGCCCTCGGCCCCTGACTTCCAGCCGCTGGAGCAGTGGGTGGTCCAGGACGAGATCGGTGGGATCTCGCCCAGCATCGGGACGCCGCTGGCCTACGTAGCCAAGCTCAACGAGATGCAGAAGCGGGCCACCATCCCCCTCCTGGTGGGTGCCGACTTCGAGAACGGCGGGCCGGGGATGCGCATCAACGGCTCCTACGCCCTCCCCTCCATGCTGCCGCAGGGGGGCGGCACCCAGTTCCCGCCCACCATGGCGTTCGGTGCCATCGGTGACGACCGGTTCGCCTACGAGTACGGACGCATCACCGCCCAGGAAGCCCGGGCCGTGGGCGTGCACCTCCTCTTCGCCCCGGTCCTCGACGTGAACTCCAACCCCGACAATCCGGTCATCGCCACCCGCTCCTTCGGCGCCGATCCGGCGTTGGTGGCGCGTCTGGGCGCGGCGTTCATCCGGGGAGCACGAGCCGGCGGCGCGCTCACGACCGCCAAGCACTTTCCCGGGCACGGGGATACCAGCACCGACTCCCACGTGGGGCTGCCGGTGGTGAGCGGCGACCGCGCCCGCCTCGACTCGGTGGAGCTGGTGCCCTTCGAGCGGGCCATCGCCGAGGGCGTGGACGCGGTCATGACGGCCCACGTCAAGATGCCGGGCATCCTTGGGCCCGATTCACCCCCGGCCACTCTTTCACCCGAGATCCTCACCGGACTTCTCCGCGGCGACCTGGGCTTCCACGGACTCCTCCTCACCGATGCCCTGACGATGGGTGCCATCACGGAAGGGTACGGCATCGGTGAGGCATCGGTGCGGGCGCTGGAGGCCGGGGCCGACATCCTCCTTTCCCCCAAGGACGTGCCGGCCGCCATCGACGCCGTGGTGGCCGCCGTGCGCAGCGGGCGGCTGTCCGAGGAGCGCATCGACGCGTCGGTCCGGCGCGTCCTGTCGCTCAAGGCGCGCCTGGGGCTGAACCGCAACCGGTACACCTCGATGGGAGCGGTGGACCAGCTCGTGGGCACCGGGCCCCATCTGGCCTTCGCCGACACCGCCGCCACCCGCTCCATCACCCTCCCCCGGGACGAGGATCACCTGGTGCCCCTCCGGGCCGAGGCCGCCGGGCGGGTGCTCTACATCCGCTACGCTCCCTCTACATGGCTGTGGGCGGGCCGCGCCTTCTCGGCGGGTATGGCCGAGCGCGTGGCCGCGGTGAACACCTTGGACCTCGACGAGAGGAGCGACAGCGCGGCCTACGCCGCGGCCGACAGCGCCGTGGCCGACGCCGACCACGTCGTGGTCACCGCCTACGTGTCGCCCCGGGCCGGATCGGGCGAGGACGCCGTGCCCGAACCTCTGCGGGACCTGGTGGCCGCAGCGGTGGACGCCAAGCCCACCGTGCTCATCTCCTTCGGCAACCCCTACCTGCTCAAGGCCTTTCCCACCGTAGGGAGCTATCTGGTGGCGTGGGGGGACCGCGAGGTCTCGCAGCGGGCGGGGCTCAAAGCCCTCTTCGGCGAGGAGGCCATCAGCGGCCGTCTCCCCATCCCGCTGCCTCCCTTCCACGACATCGGCG
>JASFRY010000025.1:0-17206 GCA_050114675.1 Gemmatimonadota bacterium
CCCTCCGAGCTTGCGCCCCAATTCCGGGGGGTCCATGATGCCGCCCATCCTCCACCCTGACCCAGGAGCCGTCATGCGTGCCGCCTACGTCCTCGGATTCCTCGCCGCCGTGGTTGCCCAGCCCCTCGCTGCGCAGGCGGCCCCCCGCATCGCCCATCAGCCCGCCCAAGGTCGGCCCTACAGTGCCGCAGTCCAGGTGGGCGACACGTACTGGTTCTCGGGCAAGCTCGGCGTCACCGACGAAACCCGCGCCATGACGGAGGGCCGGGCAGCCGCCGAGACACGGAACATCATGGATCAGTTCAAGGAGCTCCTGGGCGAGCTGGACATGGACTTCGGGGATGTGGTCAAGGCGACGGTCTTCCTGGCGGACATCGGATCGTACGCCGAGGTGAACGAGGTCTACGGTCAGTACTTCACCGCCGATCCGCCGGCCCGGGAGGCGGTGGCCGTCAAGGAGCTGGTGGCGGGCGCGGCCATCGAGATCTCCTTCATCGCCGTGAAGCGCTGACGCGCCTGCAGCCGGGAGCCGGGGCATGGGCATGGACCGCCGGGGATTCCTCACCGTCCTTGGGGGCGGCGCCCTCGCGTGGCCCCGGGCCGTGCTCGCCCTCGCCCGCGAGCTGGAGGCCGGAGGCGCGCCGGACGACGAAGCCTTCTGGGACGTGGTGCGGGCCCAGTTCCTCATCCCGCCCGACCGCATCTATCTGAACAACGGGACGCTGGGACCGTCGCCCATGGTGGCGGTGGAGGCGGTGGCCGAGCACACGCGTCGGGTGGCGGCCACGTACCCGCCGGGCGTGGCCTGGGACGACGTGAAGGCGGCCATGTCCGCGCTGGTCGGTGGCGATCCCGAAGGATTCGTCTTTCCGCGCAACACCACCGAGGCCATGAGCTTCGTGGCCAACGGACTCGACGTCGGGGCGGGGGACGAGGTGGTCACCACGGATCACGAGCACATCGGGGGGCTGGAGCCCTGGAAGCTCGTGACCACGCGGCGGCGCGCGACGCTGACCATCGCCCGGCTCCCGGTCCCGGCCATGTCGCCGCAGGAGCTCCTGGACGCCGTCTGGTCTCGGGTCACGCCTGCCACCCGGGTGGTGAGCGTGGCCCACGTGACGTTCACCAACGGCACGGTCCTGCCGGTGGAGGCGCTGGCGCGCCGATGCGCCGACGCGCACATCGTTCTGGTGCTGGACGGGGCCCATCCCCCGGGGATGGTGCGCCTCGACGTGGCGTCCATCGGGAGTGACTTCTACGCCAGCTCCCCCCACAAGTGGATGCTGGCCCCCCAGGGTACCGGGCTGCTCTACCTGGCGCCCCCGTGGCGCACCGAGCTGTGGCCGACCCTGGCCTCGGGGGGATGGGACGACCTGAGCCTGGGCGCCCAGCGCCTCAACCACATGGGCACCTTCGACGAATCCCGCCTCGCCGGTCTCCTGGCGTCGGCCGAGTTCCTCCAGGCGCTGGGCATGGATCGGGTGGAGGCGCGGGTCCGGCATCTCCGGAGCATTCTGCGCCGGGGGCTCGAGGAGATTCCGGGCCTCACGGTCACCACCCCGGCCTCGGAGGCCCTGTGCGCCGGCATGGTCTCGTTCCATGTCGAGGGCATCGACGCCCTGGATCTCCAGGCCCACCTGGCACGCACGGACAAGGTGAGGACCCGGGTCGTCTCCGAGTACGGTCTGGGGTGGATGCGCCTCTCCACCCACGTGTACAATCAGCCGGAGGAGATCCACCGCGTTCTCGAGCTGCTGGACCGGGCGGCCCGCCATGGGGTTCCGCCACGCTCCGGCTGACGGGGTGGGCTGCAGGGCCTGCGGGCCCACGTACACCGGGAACCCGCGGCGCCGGTGCGGATAGAATCATCCCTGTAGCCGAACGGGTACGCCTTCCCCGCCCGCTCGATCCCCCTCCCCGGACCGGCCCCTGAGCGACATGGACCAACGACGCCCGCCCTACGGCGCCGCAGCCCTGGTGGGTCTCGCCGTCTTCGCCCTCTACGGGCTCACGCTGGCGCCGACCACGGCGTTCTGGGACACCAGCGAGTACATCGCGACGGCGCACATCCTGGGCATCCCCCATCCTCCGGGTAATCCGCTCTTCGTGGTCCTGGCCCGGAGCTGGAGCGTGCTCCTCGCTCCCCTGGGTCTTCCCGTGGCGGTGCGCATCAACCTCCTGGCTGCGCTCACCAGCGCGGGGGCCAGCGCCTTCCTCTTCCTGGTGAGCCACCGGCTCCTCCGGCCGGCGCTCGGCGAGGGGTGGCAGGCGCGCCTGGGGGCTGCCGTGGCGGCCCTGGTGGGCGCGACGGCCCTCACGGTGTGGAACCAATCCAACGTCAACGAGAAGGTCTACACCATCAGCGTGCTGGTCATCGCCGCCGTCACGTGGCTCGGCGTTCGGTGGCGCGACGTGATGGACCGGCCCGGGAGCGAGCGCCTCCTCTTGTGGGCGCTCTTCCTCATGGTGCTGGGGAGCACCAACCACCTCATGTCGGTGTTGCCGGCACCGGCCCTGGCCGTGCTGGTCCTGCTCTCCCGGCCTTCGCTGGCCTTCCGCCCGACCTTCCTGGGGCGTGCCCTCCTGCTGGTCCTGGTGGGGCTCTCCTTCAACTTCGTGCTCCCCGTGCGGGCGGCTCAGGACCCCGTGATCAACGAGGGTCAGGCCACGTGCGACGGGCCCGTGGGCGCGGCGGTGGCCGTCTACACGCTGGGGAAGGCCGGGTGTCCTGCCCTGGCCGACAACCTGACCCGGAAGCAGTACCAGAAGCCTCCGGTCACCGACCGCCAGGCCCCCCTCCGGTCCCAGCTGCGCAACTACGTGCAGTACTTCGACTGGCAGTGGTCCCGGGGCGTGGATCCCTCAGCCCTGCCAGGGACCGCACGCCTCCCCCTGACCCTGCTCTTCCTGACGCTGGGGCTGGTGGGCCTCTGGGCGGCATGGCGCGCCGACCGTGCCGTGTTCGCGTATCTGGTCGTCCTGGGCGCCACCCTCTCGGTGGGACTGGTCTACTACCTCAACTTCAAGTACGGCTACTCCCTGGCGCCCCAGATCACCGACCCCGCCCTCCACGAGGTCCGGGAGCGCGACTACTTCTTCGTGGCCAGCTTTCTCCTGTGGGGCGCATTGGCCGGCACGGGACTGGCGTGGTCGTGGGGTGTCCTCGCCTCCCTCTCCCGCTCGGCCCGACGATGGGCCGTGACCGCACCGCTCCTG
The DNA here is from genome assembly GCA_050114675.1 of Gemmatimonadota bacterium. Lineage (GTDB taxonomy): Bacteria > Gemmatimonadota > Gemmatimonadetes > Longimicrobiales > Gaopeijiaceae > SZUA-318. Next base: position 3,217 of record JASFRY010000025.1, read on the forward strand.
GCGGTGGCCTTCATTCCGCTGGTGACCAACTGGGCGTGGGCGACCCGCGCCGGCGATTACGCGGCCCGGGACTGGGCGTACGACCTCCTCATGAGCGTGGAGCCGTACGGGATCCTCTTCACCAACGGGGACAACGACACCTTCCCCCTCTGGTACGTCCAGGAAGTGGAGGGGCTTCGGCAGGACGTGACGGTCATCGTAGGTCAGTACCTGTTCACGTCGTGGTATCCCAAGCAGCTCAAGGCCCACACCGAGCCGGGGCACCAACGCCTCTTCGATCCGTCGCAGACCGAGGGGCTCTACGCTGCGCCCACGGAGCCGCCGGGCCATGCCATCACCTCCCTTGCGCCCGAGCAGATGGACGGGGTGGTGGGTGCCCGTCTGGACCAGGACGTGACGGTCCCCCTGTCGGGCGTGGCGGTGACGTACCCGGCGCAATACGTCATGAACCGGGACGCCCAGCTGGCTCTGGCCATCATCCACGACGCCATCGACGAGCGGCCCATCTACTTCACGGGCACCGCCGGGATGATGAACGACCTGGGCCTCACGCCGTGGGGCGTGCGCAAGGGCCTGGCGGTGAAGCTGGTGCTCCGCGACCTCTCCGGTCCCCAGCCCGCGGGGTACGTGAAGGGCTCGGACGCCTATGGCGGGGAGACCTTCGACCTGGACACCTCCCTGCGCCTCTACCAGGACGTGTACGCCTACCGGTCGATTCGCGACCGGGACATCTGGCCGGACCGGTCCACGCTGAACATCCCCTGGTACTACTATGCCCTGGCCGCCCAGCTCGCGGACGTGAGCCGCGTGGCCGGCAGGGACGACGAGACCGTGAGCCGTCTCCAGGGGGATGCCCTGGGCTTCCAGGCGGTGGCGGAGGGCGGGCCCCGGGGCACGCCCGCGTCTGCGGACACCGGATCCTGAGGGGCGTCCTTCGGCTTCCTTCCGTCCTCCGGCGCTCCCGGCGGGCGGCCGCGGGTCAGCTCGGGTCGGCCCCCTCGTCCTCGGCGACCTCGTCGAGAAGGGCCTTGATGCGCGCCGCCTCGTCCCGGCGGAGGGGACGCTCCGAGACCAGGCGGGCCATGGCCAGCTCCGCCGAGCCGTGGAAGATCTTGTCCACGATGCGCCGGAGGGCGTCGCCCCCTGCGTCGTCGGGCTGGACCACCGGGAAGTAGCGGTACGCCCGTCCCTCGGCCTCGTGACGCACCATCCCCTTCTCCTCCAGGATCTGGAGCATCTTGAGGACCGTGGTATAGCCCACGTCGTCGGCGAGGGCTTCCCGGACCTCCGACACGGTGCCCGAGCCCGCGCGCCACAACGCGCTCATGATGTCGAGCTCGCGCTCGGTGAAGGCGGTTTCACCGCCCATGGGCATACGCTCCTGGTCTCCGTGGCCGCACGGCGGGCCCGGTGGGAATCCATACGAAGGTCTTCGTAGAACTTGGGGGCTTCGGGACGTCTTGTCCACCGCGGAGGGCGCGGTGCTCTCGGGACGCGTCCGGTGATGTCGCGTGGTCAGGAACCCCTGACGGGGCCAGGGGTGGAAACGAGCCATGAGCCTGCCCGATCTCTCCCGGACCGAGCTCCATCGGTACGCCCGCCATCTGGCGCTTCCCCACGTAGGGGTGGAAGGACAGCGGCGTCTGAAGGCCGCCCGCGTCCTCTGCGTGGGGGCCGGGGGGCTGGGATCGCCCCTCGCCCTCTACCTGGCGGCGGCGGGGGTGGGCACCCTGGGGGTGGTCGACTTCGACGTGGTCGACGCGACGAATCTCCAGCGCCAGATCCTCCACGGCACCCGGGACGTGGGACGGCCCAAGCTGGACAGCGCCGTGGACCGGCTCGCCGACGTGAACCCCCACGTAGCGGTGGAGCGGCACGAGACGCGCCTGACGTCGGAGAACGCCCTCGACATCCTGGCCGACTACGACGTGGTGGTGGACGGCACCGACAACTTCCCCACGCGGTACCTGGTCAACGACGCCTGCGTCCTCCTGGACAAGCCCAACGTGTACGGCTCCATCTTCCGGTGGGAGGGGCAGGTCTCGGTCTTCTCCACCGAGGGTGGACCGTGCTACCGGTGCCTCTTCCGCGAGCCTCCGCCTCCCGGGCTGGTGCCCAACTGCGCCGAGGGCGGCGTTCTGGGCGTGCTGCCGGGCATCATCGGATCCATGCAGGCCATGGAGACGATCAAGCTCATCCTGGGCGTGGGGGAGAGCCTGGCCGGGCGGCTCCTCATCTTCGACGCCCTGGAGATGACGTGGCGGGAAGTCCTCCTGCGGCGCAATCCCGAGTGTCCCGTGTGCGGAGACCATCCCACCCAGACCGGGCTCATCGACTACGAGCTGTTCTGCGGCGTCATGCCCGACGGGACTCCACGGCCCAGGGAAGGCGCGTCGCCCATCCCGGAGATGGACGCCACGGAGCTGGCCGCCCTGCTGGCGTCCGACGAGCCTCCGTTCCTCCTCGACGTGCGCGAGCCGTGGGAGTGGGCGGTGAGCAGCCTGGAAGACCGGGGTGCGGTGCTGGTTCCCATGGACGAGCTGGAGGCTCGGCTGGACGACGTTCCCAGGGATCGTCCGGTGGTGGTGTATTGCCGCAGCGGCCAGCGGAGCCTGGACGCGGCACAGCGACTGGTCGAGGATGGAGCCGAACGGGTCTACAACCTCAGGGGCGGCATCCTGGCGTGGGCGCGGGACGTGGACCCGGACATGGCGGTGGTGTAGCCTCGTCGGTCCGGCTGCCGGGAGGCCGGCCATCTGTGTGGAGGAGAACGCAATGAGGGGACCTCGAGTGGTGATCGCCGGCGCGGGCTTCGGGGGGATGTGGGCCGCCCGCACCCTCTCGGGAAGCGGCGCCGACGTGCTGCTCCTGGACCGGAACAACTACCACACCTTCTTCCCGCTCCTCTACCAGGTGGCGGCGGCGGAGCTGGCGCCACCGGACATCGCCTACCCGGTGCGCTCCATCTTCCGGAAGGCCTCCAACGTGGAGGTGCGCATGGCCGAGGTGTTGAGTGTGGATCTCGAGGCCCGCCGCGTGGAGACGTCGGCCGGCGTCGTGTCCTACGACATCCTGGTGCTGGCGCTGGGCTCCGTATCCCACTTCTTCGGCGTGGAGGGCGCCGCGGACCACGCCTTCCCCCTGCGCTGGATGGACGACGCCATCCCGCTGCGTCACCACGTCCTGACCCGCTTCGAGGCAGCGGTGTCCACCGACGACCCGGACCTCCGTCGCCGGTTGCTCACCTTCGCCGTCGTCGGGGGCGGTCCCACCGGCGTGGAGTTCGCCGGCGCCCTGGCCGAGCTCATCTACGGCCCCTTCCGGCGGGACTATCCCGGCCTCAACGCCGAGGACGTCTCGGTGGTGCTCCTGGAGGCGACGGAGCACGTCCTGTCCAGCATGCCCGAGCGCCTGGGCCGGTACGCCGTGGAGCGTCTGGAGCGACGGCGGGTGGTGGTGCGCACGGGCGTGCGGGTGGAGCGGGTGCGCGCCGACGCCGTCGAGCTGGCCGGCGGCGAGGTTCTGCCCACCGAGACGGTGGTGTGGACGGCCGGGATCCAGGGAGACCCGCGGGTGAAGGCCTGGGGGCTCCCGGTGGCCCGAGGCGGGCGGGTGCCGGTGGACGCGCACCTGCGGGTGGAAGGCCACCCCGAGGTCCATGTGATCGGTGACCTGGCCTACCGGGAGGACTCGGATGGCCAGCCGCTTCCCCAGGTGGCCCAGGTGGCCATCCAGCAGGGGAGGGCGGTGGGCGTCAACATCCTCCGTCTCCTGGAGGAGAAGCCCCCCCGGCCGTTCCGCTACAAGGACCGGGGCATGCTGGCCGTCGTGGGGCGCAACGCCGCCGTGGCGGAGGTGTTCGGTCGGGCCTTCAAGGGATTTACGGCCTGGCTCCTGTGGCTGGGGATCCACATCACGTGGCTCATCGGATTCCGGAACCGCGCCCTGGTGCTGGTGAACTGGGCATGGAACTACATCTCCTTCAAGAGGGCCGTGCGACTCATCCTGGCCGGGGCCGGATCCTCCGCGCCGGACGCCCAGGACGAAGACGTGCGGGACGCGGACGGAGGGCGTGCCTCGTCGCTGCCGGGGCCGTAGCTTCCCGGGAGATGAGCCTCCCAGCCACGGTACCATCCGCAAGACGTCGTCGGGTCCTCGGCCCCGCCGCTGCGCTCCTGTCCCTGGCGCTCTGGGGATGCGGGGACGGAGGGGGACCTACCGAGCCGCCGCTCGCTTCGTCCGGCATGCACCTGGAGGTGGTGGCCGGAGGGTCGCAGCAGGGCCTGGTGGGCGCCTCTCTGCTGGCGCCGGTGACCGTGCGGGTCCTGGACGACCGGGGAAGGCCCGTCATGGGCGTGGTGCTGCGCTTCGCCGTGGCTTCGGGCGGGGGGGAGGTCACGCCCCGGACGCGCACGGTGGACACGGAGGGCAGGGCCTCGGCGCAGTGGCGACTGGGACCGGCCCTCGGCACCCAGACGCTCCGCGCCGTCGTCATGAGCGACACCACGGTGGCCACCGAGGCGGAGGCCACCGCGCTGGGCCCGGACCAGGTGGACCTGGTGGTCGTGCACGGAGCCCTGGCGCCCCTCACCGGATTCGTCGTGGTCCGGCCCGACGGCGAGGGACTGGACGTCCTCCTGGCCCGCCCCTGGAGCGACACCCTCGTGTACGTGCCGCCCCTGACGGAAGCCCAGCCCGGCGTGGTGATCTTCGGCCTGGGCAACCGGCCCCTCCAGACGTGGCCCGCCTGGACCCCCGGCGTGGATACGGTCTCCGTGACGCTCCAGCCGCCCGTGGCGGTGGACCTGAGCTTCGACGTGCAGGCCGGGTTCTTCGACGAGCAGAAGCAGGTGATGGAAGCCCAGCTCTCGGCCGCTCAGGAGGTGTGGAGCCACGAGGGTATGGGGCTGGTTGTGGGCGACGTGACGTACCAGGACCACACCGACCCGCCCCGGGACGTCCCGGTATCCAGCACGGGGCTGTGCTCGGGGCTCTCGGCCGGCTCGACGGTGCAGGTCACGCTGGTGACCAGCATCGACAGCGGCCGGTACGACGGGTGGGGCTGCTGGTCGGGCCACGTCTTCTTGAGCCTCGGCACGTATCGCTTCCCGCGACTCCTCGCCCACGAGCTCGGTCACACCTTCACCCTGGTGCATACCACGACGGGTCTCATGTATCCCTCCAGCCCCGGGAGCGTGATTCGCGAGGGCGAGATCTACCGCGCCCATTTCGACGACCAGTCGGTCCTCAACACCATCTTCGGATCCGAGCCGCCGGAGGAGCGGCGGCCCTGCCACGCGTCGACGCCGCTGGTGGCGGTCTGCCTGCCGGAGGATCTGGACTTCGAGCGTCTGACGGCGACCGTCGCGTATCCGGCCGTCCCGGTCAGGGACCCCGACCGCCCTGTGGATCGGGTAGGGGGCTGAGACCCCGGCTCAGCGATCCGCCAGTTCCCCCCGGGACAGGACCACGAGCTGGTACGGCTCCAGCATCAGCTCTTTGGTGGCGGTGATGGTCCGGCCGGCGTTGAGATCCACGGCGGTCTTGCGCATGCCCATCTGACGAAGCCGACGAGCCTCGACACTCTGTTCCTCCTCGCTGAAGTTGGCCAGCACGAAGACCGAGCTGTCATCGCTGCTCCGCATGAAGCCGAATACGTGATCGTTGCCCGTATCCAGGATCTCGGTGTCGGCGCTGTCGAACGCGCGGTTCTGGGTCCGGAGGCGCACCAGGCGCATGAGGCCGTGGTAGACCCGGCCCGGGACGGTCCGGGGGTCGTGGCGCTCCTCGGCCCGTTCCCAGTCGAAGCGTCCCCGGTGGAGCCATCGGGAGTCCCCGATGCGCTCCGGATCGTCGCCATATCCGTAGTCGTTGAGCTGGGCGATCTCGTCTCCCAGGTAGATGAGGGGAACGCCCCCCATGGTCATCACCACGCCCTGGATGAGGAGCATCCTCCGGATCGCCAACTCGAGCTCCCCGGCGTCGTCATCGCTCAGGGCCCTCTCCACGCCGCAGAGCGAAGCGCAGGTGCCTGAGACCCGGGCATCACCGGTGGCCGGATTCTCCTGGAACGGCTGCCCACGGGCGAAGCTCCCCGGGAAGCGGCCCGTGTAGAACGACGTGAGGAAGTTCCTGTGCTGCGCCGGATCGTAGTCGGCTTCGGCCACCTCTTCGTCGGCGAAGGCCCACCCGATGTCGTCGTGGCACCGGACGTAGTTCACCCAGGTGCACCCCTCGTCCAGGGCGAGGCGCCGCTGCATGGCCAAGCGGAGCACCCGCACGTCCCGCGTCGCCAGGGCATCCCAGAGCAGGGCCATGAGCTGGGGATTGTACGAGAGCGGGCACTCGTCCACGCCGACGTACTTCCGCACCTCGTCGGGGTGGACGATGGCCTCGGACATGAGGGCCATGCCCGGCGCGGCGATGGCCGCCACCGCGTTGAACGCCTGGATGAGCCAGTGGGCCTCCGCCAGGTTCTGGCAGTCGGTGCCAAGGCGCTTCCAGAGGAAGGCGACCGCGTCGAGACGGAGGATCTCCACGCCCTGGTTGGCCAGGAAGAGCATCTCCTCGACCATGCGGTTGAAGACCACCGGGTTCTCGTAGTTCAGGTCCCACTGATACGTGTGGAAGGTGGTCCACACCCACTTCTTGAGCCGACTGACGTAGGTGAAGGCACCCGGGTGGTCATCGGTGAAGACCTCGGGCATGGAGCGCTCGAAGGCGTCGGGCATGCTCCGATCCGGGTACATGCGGTAGTACCCCTGGTACTCCGTCTCTCCTGCCAGCGCCCGCTGTGCCCACGCGTGGTCTTCCGCCGTGTGGTTGAAGACGAAGTCGAGCACCAGCGAGATACCCCGGTGGCGCAGCTCGGTGGCCAGCTCCCGCAGCTGATCCATGGTGCCCAGGGACGGATCCACCGTCCGGTAGCTTCGCACTGCGTATCCCCCGTCGTTGTCGCCTTCGGGCACGTCGAAGAGGGGCATGAGGTGCAGGCAGCTCACCCCCAGCTCCGACAGGTAGGAGAGGCGCTCACGGAGTCCCCTCAGGTCCCCGGCGAAGAGGTCCACGTAGCAGGAGGCCGCCACCATGCGGCGGGACTTGTACCAGAAGGGGTCGTCTTCCCGCAGCGCGTCCAGGGCCTTGAGCTCCCCGGGACGGGCCAGCCACATCTCCGTGGCCGAGGCCAGGATGCTCTCGAGGTGGTAGAAGAAGTCGTACTGGCCGCCGTAGAGTGCGTGGAGGCGGCCGAAGAGCCGTGGGAAGTGGCGCCTCAGGCGATCGACGTACGCCTCCCACTCCGCAGGATCGGTCTCGCCCGCGAAACGGGCCTCCATCCTGGGCAGCAGCCGGGCGAGAGACGACGCACTGTGTTCCTGAATCCAGTCGGGATGTGCTTCCATTGCCTCGGAACAACACCGGCGCACACGCCTCGTTCCGAGGCGCGCGTCACCGTGGACGTGAGCAGATTATGAGCGAGCCGATGTGACACCGCCGCGCGAGTGGGCACGGAAGCGGAGGAGCGTCGAGGTCAGAAGCGCGCCAGCTCCACGATGGCGGCGAGGACGTCCGGGGTCTGGGGTAGGATCGCCTCCTCCAGCTGGGGCGCGTACGCCACCCAGGTGTCCAGCGACGCTACGCGGCGCACGGGTCCGTCGAGCCACGGGAAGAGCTCGTCGGCGATGCGCGCCGCGATCTCCGACCCGATGCCCCACGACAGCGCGTCCTCGTACACCACCACCACCTTGCTGGTCTTCTTCACGGACCGGGCGACGCCCTCCATGTCGAACGGTTGCACCGTGCGCAGATCCAGGACCTCCACGTCGATGCCGTGCTGGTCGGCGGCGAGCTTGGCCGCATCCAGCGAGCGCTTCACCAGGGCACCGCAGGTGACCACCGTCAGGTCGGAGCCTTCCCTGGCGATCCGGAGCTTGCCGAAGGGCACCATGTATTCCGGTCCGGGATTGCGGCCCTTGTTGTACACCTGGCGGTACAGGTGCTTGTGCTCCAGGAAGAGCACCGGATCCTCGCAGCGGATCGCCGTCCGGAGCAGGCCGTTGGCGTCCTCGGCGGTGGCGGGCATGACCACCCGCAAGCCCGGCGTATGGGCGAAGAGCGACGCGCCGGTCTGGGAGTGGAAGATGGCGCCACCCTTGAGGTAGCCGCCGTAGGTGACCCGAACCACCGCCGGAGCCGCGTAGGTCCCGTTGGAGCGGTAGCGCATGGTGGCCAGCTCGTCGCGGAGCTGCATCATGGCGGGCCAGATGTAGTCGAAGAACTGGATCTCCACCACGGGCTTGAGCCCCCGCGTGGCAAGCCCCACGGCCCGCCCCACGATGTTGGCCTCGGCCAGGGGCGAGTTGTACACCCGGTTGGACCCGAAACGCGCCTGAAGCCCGTGGGTCACCTTGAAGACGCCGCCCTTGCCCTTCACGTGGGGAAGCGCGTCCTCCCGGGAGGCGTCGGCCACGTCCTCACCGAAGACCAGGATCCGGGGGTCCCGCGCCATCTCGTCCCGCAGGCAGGCGTTGAGGAGGTCCACCATGGTGAGGAGTCGGTCGTCCTCGTAGGCCGGATCGTCCTCGGTGTCGAAGTCCGACGACGTGGGGTCCGCATTCTCGGAGTAGAGGTGCGTCATGACCGTGTCTACGGAGGGCTGGGGATGCTCCAGCGCCTCGTCCGCGGCAGCCCCGACCTCCGCCAGGACGTCGGCCTCGAGCCGGTCCAGCTCCTCCTCGGTGGCCACGCCGTGCTCCAGCAGGAGGGCCCTCGTCCGCTTGAGGGGGTCCCGGGCGTCCTGCGCTTCGCGCTCCTCCTCGGTGCGGTACATGCGCTCGTCGTCGGACATGGAGTGGGAGTACGGCCGCACGCAGTGGGCATGGATGAGGGCCGGGCCCTTCCGCTCCCGTGCGTACCGTACCGCCTCTCCGGCGGCGCGGTACGTGTCCACCACGTCGGTTCCGTCGCACTCGACCACGTGAAGGCCGGGGAAGCCCCGCACCAGCTTGGAGATGCTCCCTCCCGCCGTCTGTACCTCCACGGGCACAGAGATCGCGTAGCCGTTGTCCTCGATGACGTAGACTACCGGAAGACCCAGGTTGCACGCCGTGTTGAGCGACTCCCAGAACTCACCCTCCGACGTGGTGCCGTCCCCGCTGGAGACCACGACGATCTCGTCTTCCTCGAAGCGCTCCACGTGGTCCCGAAGCTCGGGATTCTGCGTGATGCGGAGTCCGGCTTCGGCGGCGCCCACGGCCTGGAGGAACTGGGTGCCGGTGGGCGAGGACACGCTCACGATGTTGTGGCGCACGTCGCCGAAATGGGCCGGCATCTGGCGTCCACCCGACGCCGGGTCGTCCGCGGCCGCCACCGCCTGGAGGAAGTGGTCCAGGGGCGTCTGGCCGAGGGCCAGGGTGAAGGCACGGTCCCGGTAATAGAAGTAGAACCAGTCGTGGCCCGCGACGCAGTGCTCGGCCACGGCCACGCCGATGGCCTCGTGGCCGGCGCTGGAGATCTGGAAGAAGATCTTGTTCTGCCGCTTCAGGCTGATCTCCCGGTCGTCCACGCGCCGGGACATGACCATCGTCCTGTAGAAACGGAGGAGCTGTTCGGGTGTCAGGCCCGACAGGTCTCCCACGTCCGTGATCTCTTTCTCTTGCGTTGCCATGTACACTCGGGCAGAGGGAATAGCACAGACTTGAAAGATAGCCGCTCTCCGCGGCTGGTCTACCTGAACACGTCGAGCTCCCTGAGCTGGCCGGTCAGGGCCGAAGGCTCCGTCACCGGGGCGCGGCAGGCGTATCCACGGCATACGTAGGCCGTCGGCTTGCCGTCCACCTGCTCCCGGGATTCGAGGAGCGGAAGACCGCCGTCGCTCTCGTCGGGAGCGCGTCCGGTCACCGTGAGATTCCGGTGGAAGCCCGCCAGGGTGGCGTGGACGAGCGCCCGGGTGTCCGCGCCTTCCCGGGGACCGACCACCGCCACCTCCACGGGCGCGGCGTGGGCACGGTCCACCACGCTGAGCATGCGTCCGAAGGCCGTGGGAAAGCGCCTCATGGCGGCGGCTTCGCGCGCCGCCGTCCTGCGCGCCACCTCCCCGTACTCCGGGACGTCGAAGAGGGGGGTCGCTCGCAGGAGGAGCTCGGCCGCCAGGGACGTGCCCGAGGGGGTGGCGTTGTCCATGGGGTCCCGGGCGCGCATGAACAGCGTGTCGGCCTCGTCGGCGACGTCGAAGAAGAGACCGTCGCCGTCGTTCCAGAAGCGGTGCAGCACCTCCTGGCAGCACCAGCGGGCCTCGTCGCGCCAGCGTGGCTCCAGCGTGGCCTCGTGCAGGGAGAGGAGTGCGTTGCCCAGGGAGGCGTAGTCCTCCAGGAATCCGTCGACGCGTGCCTCTCCATCCCTCCATGTGTGCAGGAGGCGCCCTTCCTTCCGCAGCTCGGCGAGGATGAAGTCGGCGCCCTGGACCGCAGCGTCCAGATAGGCGCGCCGGCCGGTCACCCCACCTGCTTCGGCCAGTGCCCGAAGCGCCATGCCGTTCCACCCCGCCAGGACCTTCTCGTCGCGGAAGGGGGGCTCGCGTCGCGCCCGCACTTCGAGGAGCGCCGCGCGTGCCGACGCCAGTCGCGCCTCGAGGACCTCGATGGAGAGCCCTTCGCGCCGGGCGACCGCGTCCAGGGCGTGGGGCAGCCAGAGAATGCTGCGTCCTTCGAAGTTGCCCCCCGGCGTCACGTCGTAGCAGCGCATGAACAGCCGGGCCTCGTCCCCGGGGAGGGCGGCCTCCACCTCGCGGGGCGTCCACAGGTAGAAGAGACCTTCCTCTCCCTCGGAGTCGGCGTCCCATGCGGCGTAGAAGCCCCCTTCCGGCGACCTCATGTCCGCCAGTAGGTAGTCCAGCGTGTCCTCCGCCACCGCCAGGAGGTCGTTCGCGCCCGAGACCCGGTAGGCATCCAGATAGGCCCGCGCCAGGAGGGCGTTGTCGTAGAGCATCTTCTCGAAGTGGGGGACCAGCCAGCGTGCGTCCACCGAGTAGCGGTGAAAGCCGCCGCCCAGGTGATCCCGCATCCCGCCGGCCGCCATCCGCCGGAGCGTGTGGACCGCCATGTCCAGCGCTTCCGCGTCTCCCGTGCGCACATGCTCTCGGAGGAGCACCTCCAGCGTGACGGGTTGGGGGAACTTGGGTGCCGATCCGAAGCCTCCGTGCGTGGCGTCGTATTGGCGCGCCAGCACCCGTACGGCCTGATCCAACAGCTCGACGCCCGGGAGCTCGGCGTCGGTGCCGTCTTCGCTGTCCTGGGCTCCGGCACGGGCGAGCACGTCCAGGAGCTCGCGAGCGCCCTTGCGTACGTCCTCCGGGCGGTCCCGGTACGCCCGGGCCGCGGCGTCCAGCACCTGGCGGAAGGAGGGCATGCCGTGCCGGGGCGCCGGCGGGAAGTATGTCCCTCCGTAGTAGGGCTCGCCCTCGGGCGTCAGGAAGACCGTGAGCGGCCACCCCCCCTGGCCCGTGAGGGCCTGAACGGCACGCATGTAAACCTGGTCCACGTCGGGGCGCTCTTCCCGATCGACCTTGATGTTCACGAAGGCCTGGTTCATGGCCCGGGCCGTGTCGGCGTCTACGAACGACTCCCGTTCCATCACGTGGCACCAGTGGCACGAGGAGTACCCGATGGAGAGGAGGATGGGCCGGTCCTCGTCCCGAGCGCGCTGAAGGGCTTCAGGGCCCCACGGATACCAGTCGACGGGGTTCGACGCGTGCTGGAGGAGGTAGGGGCTCGTCTCTGATGCGAGTCTGTTGGCCATGTCGCTCCTCGGGTCCGGGACCGGATCGGGGTCGGTCCGGGGCGTGCGACCCCGGGACGCCGGCGGCGTTCCGGGTCAACGATCTCACCCGTCAGGGGCCGGCTCGGTTCCCTCCAGGGAGGCGCTCCGCCTCGAAAAGGGGCAGCGGCGCCGGCGTGGCGGCGTCGGCGTCTCGGGGGCCCCGCAGAAGGCAAAACAGATGATTCTTCCTTCCCTCCGGGGCCGCTTCGCCAAGGGAAAAGCGTTGTTCTGGCGTCAGCCGGGATCTAGATTCGAGAAACTCGCTCCCCTCGGCGTGGTGCCCTGAGTGCGCTGGAGTCCCGCTGGCCGTGAGGCCCGGAACCTGGCGCCGGCAAACAGGTCGCTGGTCTCCGCCTCGGGAAAAGGACTGCGGTGTCACTGTACCTGAGCATGGCGGGGCTCGCGTTTCGGCGTCCCCGAAACATCCCACTCCTCATCCGGTCGGCCTGGACCTTCAGGGCGCGGCACTGGTACCGCCGCGCGCCGTTCCTGCCTTTGCCTCCGGTGTCCTATCTCCGTTGGCGGATGGAGACGGCCTATGGCGACCCCGACCACGTGCCTACCGACGACGAGATGGAGCGGTACCTGTCGTGGGGACGGGAGATGCGGCGGGGAATGAGGAGGAGGACCCATGCGTAAGGTCGTTCTCCTCATCATCCTGTGGCTCGCGGTGACCTACTACTTCCCGGACTCCCGCCGCTGGCTGGTCTCGGTCAGCGAGCCTCTGTGGGTACCGGTGGTGAAGTGGGACACCAAGGAGGAGATGAAGCAGGTGGCCCGGGATGTCGCCACCTGGGAGAACATGACGGGGAAGCTCCCGGAGCGGAGACGGTGGTTGGAGTGGCTCGACTACCGCTACCCCATGGACGAGATGAAGCAGGACCCGTGGGGCAACACCTATCAGCTCAAGGTCTGGGCAGATTCGGTGGCCATCTGGTCCTATGGTCCCGACCACACGCGGAACACGGAAGACGACTTCCAGGTCGCGACCACCCGGCAGCGCCCCCGGCGGCGCTGAGGCCCGCCTCCGCCGCGCCCCCGCGGGCTGCCCCGCCTCGTCGTGAGTCCCTTCACCTCCCGCCTTCTCGAGCTCCTTCCTCTGTACGGGCCATGGCTCCTCTTCGCCCTGGCCGTTCTGGAGACCTGCTTCGTCACGGGCCTCGTGGTCCCTTCCGGCCTCGCCACCTCCCTCGCCACGGTGCTCGCCCTGGACGGGTCCATGGAGCTGCCCGCAGTCCTGGCCGCGGCAGCGGTGGGTGGTGCTGTGGGGGACTCGCTGGGCTATTGGATCGGAAGGGTGACCGGTGAGCGAGTCCTGGCCGAGGGCAGCCGGTGGTCCCGGGTGCTGGTGCGTAAGCACTCGGGGGTCCGACGCTTCTTCGGACGCCACCCGGTATACTCCGTCACCCTGGCGCGCCTCGTGTCCTTCGTGCGCACCGTCATGCCCATGGCCGCCGGGATGAGCGGCATCCGCTACACCACCTTCCTGGCCTACGAGTCGCTGGGGCTGTTGGGCTGGGTGGTGCTGTACATGGGCATCGGGGTTCTGGCCCGGGAAAGCTGGGAGCTGGCCACCCAGGTCATAGGCGTGGGAGGCGCCGTGGCCTTCTGCGTCGGAGGCGCCTTCCTCTGGATCGAGCTCCGCCGCCGGCAGGGGCGCCGACACGCCCGCGTTCCGGAAGACGGCGAGGTCCTCTGATGCTCAGCGTGGCGCTCACGGGAAACGTGGCGTCGGGCAAGTCTGCCGTGGCCGAGGCGTGGCGGCGGCTGGGCGTCCCGGTGGTGAGCGCGGACGCCCTTGCCCGGGACGTGGTGGCTCCGGGGACGGACGGCCTGCGGGCGGTTCGCGAGGCGTTCGGCGACGACGTGCTGGCCGCCGACGGCACACTGGATCGCGCGGCGCTTCGGACCCGGGTGTTCGGGGACGACGAGGCCCGCCGCCGTCTCGAGGAGATCCTCCACCCCAGGATCCAGGCGCTGCGGGCCGCGTGGATGGAGGAGCGGAGGGCCGAAGGCGTTCCCCTGGTGGTGGCCGAGATCCCCCTTCTTTTCGAGGTCGGAGGGGAAGGGGACTTCGACGTGACCGTGGTGGTGGACGCTCCCGAAGGCATCCGCCTCCGCCGTCTCGTCGAGGACAGGGACCTCTCGGAGGACGAGGCCCGCCGCATCATGGCCG
>JASFRY010000026.1:0-17104 GCA_050114675.1 Gemmatimonadota bacterium
CGTCCCGAAGGACGTACGGTCGCCGGCCCGCCCTCCAACTCTCCCCCGGCGCCAGGACCACCACCTCGTTGTCCAGCCCCGCCTCCCTCAGCCTCCGCGTGAATCCGTCGGGGGACTGCCGGGTGCGCGACAGGGGCGAGCGAGGCACGACGGCCAGATGGATCGGGATCACAACCGGCGCCCCCAGGTCCCGCACGGCCTTCACCGCCCCCTTCTCTCCCATGGTCATGGGGATGCGGTATGTGGTCACCGGCACCAGGTCCACGTCCAGGAGAGCCTCCCGGGCCAGGCCGGGGGGCGTGGTCCGCACGTAGGCCGGGTTGCCCCGGGTGCCGAAGTAGGGATCGGTGAGGATTCGGCGGCCCGCGACTCCGATGAGCACCGTACTGTGGCCGACGACAGTGATACGCATGAGCACTTCCACTTGAAACGATCCTCCGCTATGCTTTTCTACAAAGTATAAATGACGGTGGCCGTGCCGTACAGGGCGACGAGGAGGGTGAGTCGTCCGGTACCCCGTCATCGGACGCGTTCGATGGCGAGCCGCCATACAATCGGGTGAGAGGAGGCGTCGTGAGGATGCTGATTTGGCTGTTCCTGGCGGTGTTGATCGGAGTCGGCCGTGGGGCGGCCCAGGAGGTGCATCTCCCGTTCGGCACTCCGGGATGGATGCTGAGCGGCTCCGCCTCGGCCGTGGACCCGGGCGACGGGCCCGACTTCCTCCGACTGCGAAACGGTTCGGCGGCGCGGGTGGACGTGCCTGTGGAGGACGGCACCTTTGCGTTCGATCTCCGCATGCCTAGAGCTCGCGGGTTCGTTGGTGTCCGATTCCGGCTGGACGCGACAGGGAGCGGCGAAGAGATCTACTTCCGGCCTCACAAGGCCAACGCTCCGGATGCCGTGCAGTACGCTCCGGTGTTCAACGGCGAGAGCTACTGGCAGGTGTTCCACGGAGCGGCCAGCACGGCGTCCGCGGCCTTCCCTGGACCCGACGAGTGGCTCCACGTCCGCCTGGACGTGAGCGGACCCATTGCGGCCCTCTACCTGAACGGCGCCGCCGAACCGGCATTGGTGGCGCGTCTGGCGCGCAGGCCTTCCCCCGGCTTCTTCGCCGTCTACGCGAGCTTCCCGGGGGCCCAGGGAGAGGGATCACCGATGGTGGATGTCGCCGACTTCGTGGTGACGCCCCAGACACCGGCCACGACCCTCCCTGCACCCCCTGACCCCCCCGATCTGGGCGCGGGGGTGGTCCGGACGTGGCAGATCTCCAAGGCGTTTCGGTGGAACGGCGACGTGCCGACTGCCCCACCGGGCGACCTGGGTGGTTGGACCCCGGCCCCTGTCGATCCCTCGGGCGTCCTGCTCGTAGGGAGGTATCGGCAGATCATGCCCGGCGGTGCCGGATGGGGTGTGGGGGCGCGGGTGATCGTGGACGCGTCCGTGCCCGGTACCCGGCGGTTCGATCTCGGATTCAGTGATGCAGCGACGGTCATGGTGAACGGCGAAGTCGTCTATGCGGCGGACCAGCGCTTCTCCTTGAACTTCCCGAGGCGTCAGGGGCTGGTGACGCCCAGCCAGGCGTCCCTCTTCATTCCGCTCCACGAGGGCAGAAACGAGATCATGGTGATCGTGGCGGACTCGAATGGTGGGTGGGCCGTGACCGGGCGTTTCCCGGACCCTGCCGGGCTGACGCTGGGAGGATCGTCATGAGACGTCGGTCCAAAGCGGTCACGAGGGTTGTAGCGGCGCACTAGCGAATGCAGACATCGACCTGGGAATCCGTCGTCGTCGGTCTCGGGGCCCTACGTGAAGACCGGCTCCAATCGGCACTCGCCATGCTCGGGATGGTGGTGGGCGTGGGCGCGCTCGTCGCCATCCTCGCGGTGGCGGACGGTGCCGAGGGGTGGTCGAGGCGCCAGATCTTCGAGACGACCACGCTGCAGGCACTGCTGGTGGAGTCGGTCACGTCCGAAGTGGTGGGCGGCGTCAGAGTCCAGCGGGCCGATGTGGTGGTCATGACTCCTGGGGACCTGGAAGACCTCGAGGCTCACCTGGGAAGACGGGCTCGCGCCTGGTTGGATGTGGCTCGACCGGTGAGACTGGAGCCGGAGCCGGGGGGGCGTGCCCGGGGCGCGGTGGTGCATGGCGTCACCGGTACAGGTCCGTTCGAGCGGAGCGAGTTGTCCGTGGGCCGCGGTCTCGTCCTCGAGGACTTCACGGCCAACGGCCGGACTGCGGTCGTGAACGAGAGCCTGGGTCGGTCGTTGGCTGGGCCTGATTCGGACTTCTCGACCCTGCTGGGGCGCGAGGTCTCGCTGGGCTCCGGCACGGTCCGGGTCGTGGGCGTGGAGCGCGGTCGAGCCACACCGGAGGTCTTCGTACCCTTCGCGCTCTTCGAGCGACTCCTCCCTCCGAAACGGGATCTCCCGAGTCTCGTCGTCGAGGCGCTTCGTCTGGAGGACATGCCCATGGTCACCCAGGAGGTCGAAGGGTGGCTGCGCCAGAGGTTCGGATCCCTGGATGGTCTCCGGATGATCACCCAACGAGAACGGCTGGCCCAGGTTCGCCAGGGGCTGTTGGTGCTCCGGCTCGTGCTGGGGACCATCGTGGGCATCTCCGTCGTGGTGGGGGGCGTGGGGATCATGAACGTCCTGCTGGGCGCCGTTGCGCGCCGCACCCGGGAAATCGGGATCCGCAAGGCACTGGGTGCCCGTGGCCGCGACATCCTCACCCAGTTCCTGGCCGAAGCGGTGGCCGTCACGGTGTTGGGGGCGGCCATCGGCGTCATCCTCGGCACATCGTTCGCCCTGGTCGCCACCGCCCTGATCCGGTCCGTTACGAAGGCCGAGCTCTACGCGTCGGTGACAGCGGGGCCCCCGATCGTCGCCGGCGTTGTCGCCCTCGCCGTGGGCGTTGCGTTCGGTGCCTATCCAGCGCTGCGCGCGGCACGGCTTCCGCCTATCGACGCTATTCGCTACGAATGATCTGCACCTCGGAGAAAAGGGTGGGCACGATGGTGAATGAACGCATCCATGCGCTCGTGGTGGCCCTGGCCCTCTGCGGCGCCGGGCCCGCGGTCTCCCAGCAGTCTCCCCGGTTGGCCTTTCGCCTCGCGGAGCACGATCTCTATCCCGAGAGCATCGCGTACGACTCCGTGACCGGGGATTTCTTCCTCGGCAGCATGGGCCGGAGTCGCATCCTGCGTATCCTGGGGGACGGCTCGTACACGGACCTCGTCGGCTCCAATACGCCCGGACTCGAGACATCGGTGGGCCTGAAGGCCGACGCCGCTCGCCGACGGCTCTGGGTCTGTACGGGGCGCTACGTGCTGTACGGTGGCCCCCGGGACGCCGAGCCACGGACGGGCGTGCTCCTCTTCGACCTGGATGACGGGGAGCTCCTGCAGTCGTGGCTGATCGCTCAACCCACGCCATCCGACATCTTCAACGACCTGGCCCTCGCGCCCGACGGTAGTGTGTACGTAACGACCACGCTCCTGGGCCGCGTCTATCACATCACGGCCGG
Source organism: Gemmatimonadota bacterium (assembly GCA_050114675.1). Lineage (GTDB taxonomy): Bacteria > Gemmatimonadota > Gemmatimonadetes > Longimicrobiales > Gaopeijiaceae > SZUA-318. The sequence goes on from JASFRY010000026.1 coordinate 3,526, forward strand.
TAGCGGCGCCATGGAGATCCTCGCGGATTCCACCGGGATGCAGACCAACGGAATCGCGCTGGGTCCGAAGGGCCGATACCTGTTCTTCACGTTCGACCGGCTGATCCGCAGGATGGACCTCACCGACGGGACGCAGATCGACGTGAGCGATCCCGGTGGCGACGCGATCGGGACCGACGGCCTGTATCTCCATGATGGCTCACTGGTGGCCGTGCAGCCGCGTCGACGGCGGGTCGTCAGGCTCGATCTGAACGAGGCGATGGACTCCGTCGCAGGCACGAGGGTCGTCGCTCGGGACCATCCGGATTTCGCCTACCCCACTACCGGGGTGATCGTCCGGGATACGCTCTTCCTGGTTGCCACGAGCTTCGCTGACCACCCCCGCACAGCCGGCGACGGGCCGCAGCACGGTGACGTGCTGATCCAGGCCTGGCCCCTCTCGGGCCGGCCCGAGCGCTGAGACGACCCGACGCAACCAAGATTGCCACCTCCTCCAAAGTGATATACTGTTATATATCACTTATGCACACGGAGGTTCTCCCTGATCATCAACCCCAGCGACGAGATGCCCATCTACCGGCAGATCGTGCGACACGTCCTGGAAGACATCGCCCAGGGCCGCCTCCGGGCCGGCGACAAGCTCCCTTCCCATCGGGAGCTGGCCGCGGAGCTGGTCATCGCGCCACTCACCGTGAAGCGCGCCTATGACGAGCTGGAGGGACAGGGGTTGATCGTCACCGAGCGGGGGAGGGGGACCTTCGTGACGGGCGAGCAACCCGGGGTCGATCGGGACGCGGGCCTGGAGCGTGTACGGAAGCAGGCGGTCCGGCTCCTGAGCGAGGCGAGGATCGCCAAGATCGAATACGAGACGGTCCTCCAGATCCTGGATGAGGCCAGAAGACGAGGTCGGACATGAGCGTCATCGAACTCAGCGGCATCCATCGATCCTACGGCGGTGACAAGGAGGTGCTCTCCGGGGTGTCGTTCTCCGTGGCGGAGGGTGAGGTTGTGGGCCTTCTCGGGGTGAACGGGGCGGGGAAGACCACCCTGATCAACATCATCATGGGGATGCTGGAGCCCCAGCGCGGATCCGTCCGCGTCCTCGGCCTCGACCCCCGGGTGGACCCTGTGGCCATGAAGAGGCGGGTAGGGTACGTCTCCGAGGATCAGGTACTTCCTGCCTCGCTCACCGTGGATGCCGTGATCCGTCTCCATACGGAGCTCTTTGCGACCTGGGACCAGGCGTTGGAGGAACAGCTCCGGCGGCGGTTCCACTTCGACGGCAGGATGAAGGTCAGTACCCTGAGCAACGGACAAGCCCGCCAATTGGCGCTCCTGTGTGCCGTGGCCCACCGTCCGGAGCTGCTCATTCTCGACGAGCCCGCCGGCAGCCTCGACCCCGCCATGCGGCGGGACTTCCTCGAGACCTCCATCCAGCTGTTGGCGGAGTCCGGCACCACGATCCTCTTCTCGTCCCACCACATGAGCGACGTGGAGCGAATTGCGGGCCGGGCGGTTCTTCTGGACGACCGAAGGGTCCTTCTGGACGACGATCTCGAGCACATCCGCGAAGGCCACGTCCTCCTGGTTACCCCTAGGGAGAATGGGGTGGGGGAGCGGCTGGCCGCCCACCCTCGTTGCCTGAGGGTCCGTGGGCATCTCAACACCGTCCACGCCGTGCTCAGCGGAGGTCTCCAGGAGGTGCAGACGGTGGCGCGTGAGGAGGTGGGGTTGCCAAGAGCGGTCTGCCGTCACGTTCCCCTGGAGGAGCTCTTCGTCGAGCTGGTCGGAGCGGACTCATGATCCTGAAGCTGCTGCGCCGGGAGCGGGCCCTCATGGCCGCCTTGGTGATGTGGCCGGGTGCCGCCGCCATCGGGTTCATGTCCGCCGAGATGGTCGGTAGGCGGGGCGTGGGCATCGACGGCCCAGAGCCCATGCCTCCTCTGGTCGTGTTCGCGTTCGGCGTTGTCTTTTCCGTTCTCGCCTCCGTGAACTTCTACGCAGCCGGGGGCATGGAGAAGGCGACCAGGTTCCAGATGGCCCTGCCCATCGAAGGTCGTGACCTGTGGGTGAGTCGCATGATCGCGACGCTCGCTCCCTTCCCGGGAGCGGTGGCCGTGGCGGTCGTCGTCTACGCCCTCACACGGGGTGTGGGGCTGAGCGACCTGGCGTTCGGTTTGAATGGATTCGCGCTTACGGTGTTCCTGCCGGCCCTGTACTACAGCGTCGGCGTCAAGAACGCCCGTGGCGGCATGCCCCTGCCGATCTTCATCCCGGCGGTGCTTGGGGTCCTGGCCGGTTGTGTGCTCCTGGGGCCGTACACGCTTTGGCCGGCGCTCCTCATGGGCAGCGGATCCATACTCCTCCTCGCCGCCGCGTTCAGCCGCGTGCCCAAGGCGTTCCGGCTCCACCCCGGCGGAGTGAGCGTCGGCACCCGGCGATACCCGGTGCTGGAAGCGATCCGCCGAAGCCTCTACCAGATGCCGCGCGTCGGACCCGAGTTGCGGCTCCACGCCGCGCTTCGGCCGAGGCGGTGGCTCAACAGGGATCAGTTCATGCTCCTGATCCTTCTGGGCGCCGCCCTGAACGTCCTTCTCATCGCCCGGTCGCCGCTCACGGCGGTCCTGTCACCCATCATCGTCCAGGTCGCCTGGTTCATCCGGACAGCCAACGGCGCATCGGCCATCGACCATCTTCCGGTGCCGCGTGACCGGGTCTTCCGACAGGCGACGCTTCCGGGGCTCATCGCGGCCGCCGCTCTCGTCGGTGTGGCGGTGTGGTGGTCGGACGCCCTGTCCCTGCGGCTCCTCGTCGCGGCCAAGGTCGTGCCGGTCGTCGTCCTGGTGTACGTCGCCGTGTGGGGGCTTTCTCTGGGATCCGTCACGGCGGCCCTCGATCCGCCGGCCCTGGACCCGGCCCGGTGGCGGTGGCGGTTCCTCCTCAGGATCTCGACCTGGGGGTGGATGCTGCTGGCGGCCGTGCTTGGGACTGCGTTTTGGCGGGGGGACGGCCGAGGGAGCGCGGTGATGCGTCTCTCTACGTCGGTTCCGGGCCAACCGTGGATGATCTGGGTGGCGGCGGCCGCGGCGTGTGGAGTGGCGTACGCCCTGCTCCGGCGGAGGTTCAGGCGGGCGGAGCTGGTGGGTCTACATCGGGGGCTCGCGGGATGAGGACCTCACGCGCCTTCCTCGTTCTCGCGTGTGCCGCCGGGTTGGCCCTCTACCCTCTGGCGAGTCAGGCGGACGCGACTCCGTGCTCTCACGTGGCGGTCGTGGACAGCGGCGCCCTGGAGCATTCCGCCTCGAGGCTCGCCGACGCCGTCCGGTCCTACGTCCGGGAAGGGCAGATCGTGGGAGCCGAGCTCCTGGTTCTGCAGGGCGGCGCGGTGCTGCTCCATGAGGCCTTCGGGCTCCGGAACCGTGAGAACGGTGATCCCATGGAGCCCGGCACCATCTTCAACATCCGTTCCATGACCAAGACGATGGTCGGGGCCGTGGTGCAGATGCTGGTGGACGAGGGACGGCTGTCGCTGGACGATCACGTGGCGGACTATCTACCGGGGTTCGCCCACGGCGACGCCCGCGAGATCACGGTGGACCAGTTGCTCAGCCACCGTGCAGGCCTCCCGCTCTCGGTGGTGACCAGCTTGACGCAGTATGACGACCTGGTGGCCATGGGAAACGCCATCGGCGAGCGAGGACCGGAGTTCGGGCCGGGCACCCGGTTCTGGTACAGCGACGCCGGCGCCAACGCGCTGGGTGCCGTGGTGGAGGTCGTGGAGGGTCGCCCGCTTGGCGAGGTGCTCACCGAGCGCCTCCTCGAGCCCCTTGGGATGAACGACTCGTTCGTGGAGATGAGCTCCGACGATCCCCGGTGGGCTCGAGTGGCGTCCCTCTACGCCAAGGTCGGGGAGGCCTGGATCCTGGCGTGGTCGCCCCACGGTGCGTCCCTGTACCCCTTTGGCTGGGGATCCCAGGGCGTATACGCAACACCGGCGGACTACGCCAAGTTCACGGTCCTCCTTCTCCACGGGGGATGCTACGGCGACCGGCGGCTCCTGTCGGAGCGGGCGGTGCGGAGCATGCTGCAACCCGTCTCTCGCCTCACGGCCCTGGGCAGTGACTTTCCCCAGCCGACTCATTTCTCGGGCCTGGAGGCTCGGTACGGGCGAATGGTCGAGGTACACGCAGCCCCGGGTGACTCCGCCCGGGCCGTGATCGTCGGGCACTCCGGGTCCGACGGCACCGTCATCTGGGCCTGGCCGGATCGAGACCTTGTCGTGGCGTACTTCACCCAGTCCAGAGGGAACGTCACCTACCTGCGTATGGAGCGTGTCATCGACGACGTCCTGCTGCACCCGAACCGCCCGGCGGCGGCTGTCGAGGCCGGTGCCCAGGAACTGGAGGGCTCGTATGTCGCGAATTTCGGTCGTTTCCGAAACGCTCGAATGAGGGTCGTCCTCCAGGACGGCGTGCTCGCCCTGGACGTGCCGGGGATCTACGTGACCGAGATAGGCCCGCCGAACAGCGCCGGCTGGAGGGCCCTGGAGCTGATTCCCGGCGTGTTCGTGACCTTCGAGGTGGGTGATGACGGCACGGTGAGGGCCATGGTCTGGAAGGACGGTGAGCGGAGCTTTCACCTCCCGAAGGTCGGGGCGGGATCCCCGGATGTGTCACCGAATCCCGCGGTCCTTTCCACCGTCCGTCGCCCCTAATACCTTTTTGTAGAAATGACGGTCAATCACACGCCTGGGCAGGAGTCACAATGGCGAAGGGCGATACCCCCGGGGAGTTCGAACAGCTCGTGCTGCTGGCGATCCTCCGCCTCGAGGGAGACGCGTACGGGATGACCGTACGTCGAGAGTTGGAAGAGACGGCGCAGCGTCGCGTGAGCCTGGGTGCAGTGTACGGGACCCTGGACCGTCTGGAGAAGAAGGGCTGGGTCCGTTCCTGGCACACCGAGCCCGACCCCGTGCGGGGCGGACACCCTCGGCGGTTCTTCGACGTTTCGAAGGAAGGACACAAGGTCCTCAGCGAGGCCCAGAAGATGTTCGAGCGCATGTGGAACGGCGTCGAATTGGCGGTGGACGAGGGCTAGGGTCGATGAAGCCTCCCCGCCTGGCCGACATCATCCTCCGCTTGGTGGTCCGCAAGGAAGCGGCGGGAGACGTCATCGGAGATCTCCACGAGGAGTTCGTCCGGTTCAAGCTGGCGGAGGTGGGGCCGCTACGGGCAGTGCTCTGGTATTGGGGTCAGACGCTGTCGGCGGCGGTTCGCCTGTGCCGGGCCCGACCGGGTGGGACCGGCGCTCAGGAGGACGCCCGCGCACGGCTGGAAAGCGTCCTTGCCGACCTGCGCAGCGATCTTCGCCTGTCGGTCCGCCGCCTTCTGCGGGCGCCCCTGTTCGCGTTGTCCACCACGGTCATCCTGGCCGTCGGGGTCGGTGCGGCGGCAACGGTGTTCAGCGCCATCGAGCCCATCCTGCTCGAGCCTCTGCCGTACGCCGCTCCGTCGGATCTCTTGGTGGTGGAGGCGCTCTCCGGCGATGTCCGGCCCCGAGGCGCCGGTACGTCTCCGGCCGAGTTCCGGGCCTACCGAGCGGGCTCGAGCGCACTCGAAGACGTGGCGGCGTGTTGGCCCACTGCGGCCAATCTGTCGCTGGACGGCGCGGCGCTACCGGTGAACGCGGTGCTGGTCACCCCCAACCTGCTCTCGATGTTGGGAGTCGAGCCGACATTGGGCCGGAGCTTCCGGGCGGGGGATGTATCGAGTCCTGTCGGGTACGTGGCCTTGGTGAGCCATACGGCGTGGAAGCGACTCTTCTCGTCGGATCCGTCGCTGGTGGGTAAGAAGGTCACACTCGACGGAGATCCCATCGAGATCATCGGGATCATGCCTCCGGAGTTCACGCAGCCCGGCTCCGGGGCCACGGGTCCTGCGGACTTCTGGATCCCAATGCAGTTGGCGGAGGGAGGACCCTTCGACAGCCCCACGATCCGGGACCTGGTCGTCATCGGTAGGCTGCGAGACGGGTTCACGCTGACCGATGCCGAAGAGGAGCTGGACGGCATCTTCCGAGCACGCGATTCGACGCGGGGACCCGACGGCACACCAGCGGTCTCGGTACGGCCCCTGGTGGAGGTGGTCACGGCTCGGGCGCGCCCGGCGCTTCTCCTGGCCCTATTGGGTGTGGGGCTGGTGCTGGCGGCCGTGGTCACCGGTGTCGCTTCGATGCAGATGGTCAAGGGGGCGGAACGGGCGCGTGAGTTCGCGATTCGTGAGGCCATGGGCGGGCGGCGCCACCTCCTGGTACGCCAGCTGCTGGTGGAGAGCCTCCTCCTGGTTGGAGCGGGGACGTTCGGAGCTCTCGTGGTCACGTTCTGGTCGACGACCCTCCTGAGAGGGCTTGCCGCCGATCAGATCCCACGGGCGGATCAGATCGCGGTGAACGGGGCTGTCGTCGCAGCTCTCCTCGGTCTGTCCGGCCTCGTGGTACTCTTGGGGGGGCTGTATCCGGCCGTTCGCTGTACCAAGGTCCCCACCGCCGAGACCCTCGTTGGACAGCGGACTGCGCTGCCCCCGTCGCGGAAGGGGCTGGTGGGGCTGCAGACGGCGGTCTCGGTCGTGCTGTTCGTCGGCGCGGGCCTCGTGCTGGAGAGCTACCGCGCGCTCGCGACGGCAGAGACGGGATTCGACGGCGAGCGGGTTCTCACGATGGCCACATGGCTCCCGGTACCCAATGACCCCTCGGCGGGCCAGTACGCAGACCCGAAGCGACGGGTCGATTTCTTCGACCACGTGCTCGACGAGTTGACATCCCAGGGCGACGTGGCAGAAGCGGCGGCCACATCGCTCTTGCCACTTGGCGGGACGTTCTCAGTGCCGATTTCCCGGGCCGGACCCCCCGGCGCACCGAGCCACACCCCGACCCTGGCGGAGTATCGCCTCGTGACCGAGAGCTACTTCCAGGTCATGGGGATCGAGGTCCTGGCCGGCCGAGCCTTCCGGAGAACGGATGAGCCGGGGGCCGCCCAGGTCGCGGTGGTGAGCAGGACCTTCGCGGCACGAAGGCTCCGAGGTGAGGATCCCATTGGACAGCGGGTGTGCATCGGACCGACGACGGCGAAGTGCATGGACGTTGTCGGTGTTGTGGCCGACGTGCCCCACAGTAGGCTCGGTGAGCCTCCCAGCGAAGCTGTCTACGCCAATCTGAGGCAGAACGGGCAATCGGCAGTGGCGATGGCCTTCGTTCTGAAGACCATCGCTCCAGCGGGCGCGCATATGACCGAGGCGGTGGGCGCACTCCATCGGGTGGATCCCGGCATTCCTGCGTTCTCCGTCAGGCCCATGGCGGACATTCTGAAGAACGCACGAGCGAAGGAGCGGGTGCTCTCGCTCCTCTTCGGCGTGATCAGCGTCGTCACGGGGCTCCTGGCCGCCGTGGGCATCTACGGTGTGGTCTCCTCGGCCGTCGAGCGTCGCCACCTGGAGATCGGCATTCGGCTGAGCCTGGGTGGGGCCCGGGCCGGAGTCCTCGGGCTCCTGGTCCGGGAAGGCCTGTGGTCTGGGATGCGAGGCGTCCTCCTGGGCATGTTCGCCGCACTCGGCTTCGGGCGCCTCATGGTCACGTTCCTCCCCGAGGTCGAGGCCGTCGACTCCGGGATTCTCGTGGGTGCCGTAGTCCTCGGGACATCGATCGTTGCCGCCGCTTGTGTGGTGCCGGCCCTTCGTGCGACGGGAATCAACCCCGCCGAGGCGGTCAGGGCCGACTAGCGGGCGGTCTTCAACTAACCCCTCCCCCTTGACACTCCCCGGATACGGAGGCGATGCTCATGAAGCAATTATGTTTTGTAGAAATGCAAGAATCCTGCGCCTCGATGTCCCCTCGTGTTGGAGGTCGGCGTCCAGGATCGGCCGGCGGACCCACGTGATGGAGGTGACGTGTGGGGAGGGGTGGTGGGTTCGTCGGCCGAGGAGGGCGAAGAAGGGCGCAGCAGGGAAGGACGACATGGACCGGATGAGGAGAACGGGTCTGGGCACGCCCGCGATCCGGCGGGCGAAACGACTGGCCGTCGTCGTCTCGTCGGTATCGCTCGCACTGGCGCCCGGCGGCGTACGAGGGCAAGAGCGCGACGGCACTGCGAGGAGCGGTGAACTCTCCGTGGAGGAGTGGCGGGAGGACCTCCGGTTCCTGCACGCTGCGGTGCTCGAAGTTCATCCGGACCCGTTCTACGCGGTCGGGAAGGAAGAACTCGAAGCCCGGCTCGGTGCGCTCGATGCCAGGCTGCCCTCCCTGAACGGTCTCCAGACGGTGGCTGCGCTCATGGGGCTCGTTGCCGTGCTCCGCGACGGGCACACGTCCATCGAGCCGTCCGGCCCGCACGGCTTCCACTGGGTGCTTCCCCTTCGATTCCGGTGGTTTCCCGAGGGGCTCTTCGTGACCGCCACCTCGACGGAGTACGGTGACCTCGTCGGCGCCGAGGTCACGGGCATCGGCGGCCTGAGCGTTCAGGAGGCGTACTCGCGCGTGGCGCCCATGGTGAGCTCGGACAACGAACAGGGCCGTAGGAGCGAGACGGCGATGTACCTGAGCGTGGGAGATCTCCTGGCGGCCCTGGGGATCACGGAAAACCCCGCACGTCTCCCGTTGACGCTGCGTCTGCCCTCTGGTGTGGACCGCTACGTCGAAGTGGCCGCCGTCGATTCTCCCTTCGAGTACGACTGGCTGTGGTCGGATCTGACTCCACCCACCGGCGAAGGCGTGACGAACGCGTTCAGTGCCGACCCGGGGCCTCGTCCCAGGCACGCGCGAGCACGCTTCCCCGAGCTCTCGTTTCACGAATTCGAGATCCTGGCGGAAGACAGCGTCGCCTACGTCCAGATGAACGCCGTGCTGGACCAGGCTTCCGAGTCATTCGAGCAATTCCAGGCCCGCCTCGTGGACGCGATCCGCGTCGGCTGCGTGCACCGCGTGATCATCGACCTCCGCTTCAACCCTGGGGGCAACGGCTACCTGCTCCAGTCCTTCGCCGATGCCCTGGCTTCTCTCTCCGAGCTCCAGGAGCCAGGGAGCGTGGTCGTGCTCACGAGCAAGCGCACGTTCAGCGCAGGGGTGGTGGCAGCAGCGCTCCTGAAGAAGACCGCCTCCGCCGTGATCGTCGGGGAGCCCGGTGGCGCTGGATTCAACTTCTTCTCCGATGTGCGGTCCAGGACGCTCCCGAACAGCGGTCTGAAGCTGTGGGTCTCGTCTCTGTACTGGGAGCACGGCGAGCCCGGAGACCGGAGTGGGACCTTCGAGGTGGACGTTCCGGTTCCGTGGTCTGCAGCCGACTACTTCGCCGGGCGAGACCCGGTGCTTCGAGCGGCAATCGGGCTGTCCAGCGCTGCGGCGCAGCCGGCTCCCGACCTGTCGACGCCAGAGGGACTGGTCCAGGCGCTGTACGGTTCGTTGTCCTTCCCGCGGGGAGGGGCACCGGAGTGGGATTTCGTGCGAGGCCTGTTCCGTCGAGAGGCGACGGTGGTGTTCGCCGAGGGCGCGGGAGGACCCCTGCGCATCCTCGACGTCCATGGATTCGTGGAGGACTTTCAAGCCTTCTACGACAACGGCGGGCTTGTCGACCGAGGGTTCGCGGAGGTCATCGAGAGGAAGAAGATCGTCGAGTTCGGCGCACTGGCTCATGCCTTTGTGGTCTTCCAGCCACGCGTGGCTGGCCGGCCGGCTGGGCGTCGCGGACTCGACAGCATCGAGATGACGCGGCTCGACGGACGGTGGTGGATAACCAACATCACCACCGACTGGGAGGGCCCCGGTCAGCCCATCCCGGCCCGCCTCGACCCCCGCGGCGAGGTGGGTGGCAGGACGCCGGGGCCATGACTCTCGACCCTCGTGCATGTCCGGAGGCGGCCATGTCGCGTGGGACGAAGCGCCACCAGGGGATGATCACGATCGGTGGCCTGTGCGTGATCCTCGTGTCCATGGGGTGCCTCGGTGGCCGGCGCCCCGCGCCGCGCATCTACGCGATGGAGGAGGTCGATGCTCCGCCGAAGCTCCTAGGGTGTGCAACGTACCGGCTACCGAAACAGCACGAGATCTACGAGAACGCCGTCAATGTGGAGTTCGAGGTTACCGCGGCCGGGATGGTGGCGTCGGAACATGTGATCGAGAAGGGCCACCTGCTCTCCTCGAAAGGGAGCTACAGGGAGGCACTTGAAAAAGTCCGGAGCTGCCGGTTTCAACCGGCTGAGTACTGGGGCCGGCCCGTCTCCGTGCAGATGCGCATGTGGGTGATGTGGTGAGACGGATTGTATCTGGAGATGCGCAATCGGCCCCGAGGCCGGAGCCCCGGAACCGACGCGCCACTCACTCGGTCGAGGGCACCCACCCTCGGGGAGGTCCTGGATCTCCCACATGGAAGGTGGAGCCATCTCGTCGCGAATTCGTGTGTCCTGGTACGAAGCTCCAGGAAGTGAGGACGAAGCGGGTGCGAGACACTTTGGAGGGGGGAGAGATGTCAGGGGAGATGACGGGAGAACGTGTGCGTCGAGACCCTCCGTCCGACTGGGATGTTGAGGAGGGGGACCGCCCGGGAGCGGAGCGGCCCGAGGTGTTTCTGATCAGGCATCGGGACTCCATCAGGTTCTTGCGCTTCGAAGAGATTGATTGGGTGAGTGCGGAAGGGAACTACAGCAGCATCCACTGCGGGCGGACCCACTATCTGGTCCGACGTGGAATCGGGGATCTCGCGGACCGCCTGGAACAGGCGCGCTTTCTGCGCATCAATCGATCTGCGGTGGTCAACCTCGACCGGGTGGAATGCCTCGTGCCCTGGTTCAACGGCGGATACCAGGTACGACTCGTTACCGGAATCGATCTGAGACTCACGAATGGCTATGCCAGTCGCCTGTTCCAGCGGGTCGGTCGGCCCTTGTAGCACGGGCTGTCGGTGGACGTGGACGGACCATCTGACGGATCGGGGCTCGCACCTGCAGGGACGGCGGAAGGGAGTCAGCGAGCCGCTGGGATGATCTCCTCCATGATGACCGTGATGACCCGGTACCAGTACTCGGAGGCGTGGCCGCCCGTGCTCCACCACGTGCATGCGGCGGTGACCACCAGGTCCAGATCAGGCACGACCACGATGAACTGGCCGCCGTAGCCATTGGCGAAGTAGTAGTCGTGGCCGTGGGCTGACCCGGACCACCAGTAGTACCCGTAGTCGGTCCCGTAGGGCACGGCGTCTCGGGTGGACGTTTGAGAAGCGGTGGACCGCGCGACCCAGTCGGCCGGAACGACCTGGACGCCATCGTGCAACCCTCCGTCCAGGTAGAGCTGCCCAAGGGCGAGCATGTCCCTGCCCGTGAGGTACAAGGCGACACCGCCATAGGCATAGCCCTGCTGGTCCGCGAGCCAGACCCGCGGCGCGATGCCCATGGGGGCGAACAGGTACGTGCCTGCGAAGTCGGGCAGCGGCATGCCGGCGGCCTCAGCCAGGGCCACGGCCACCAGGTGTGCCGATCCGTCGCTGTAGTTGAACCGTGTGCCGGGTTGGCTGACGATCTCTTTGGCGAGGACGTACTCCACCTGATTCGGGGACAGGACCCACTCATTGAACTCGGAGGGGCCCGGGATCTCGTGCCAATCGTGACCGGCCCGCATCGTGAGGAGGTCGTCCAGGGTCACCGCTGACCATTCCGGTGACATGTCCGGCGCGATTCCCCCAAGGAGCTCTCCTACCGTCTGTTCGGTGCTCTGCAGCAGCCCCTCGCGAAGCGCGATCCCCACCAGTGCGGACGTGAAGCTCTTGGTGACAGACCGTACATCCTGGATGCTGTCCTTCGTGACACCGTTGAAGTAGCTCTCGGACACCAACTCACCGTGTCGGGCGATGAGGAGGCTGCGCATGCCCGGGATTGCCGCCGCCGTCTGGACGGCACGATCCAGGGCAACCGGGTCCAAGCCGCCCGGCCCCGACTCCGTGGGTGAGGAGCAGGCCGCGAGAGAAAGGAGCCCTGCGAGCCCGACGGGAAGGAGGCGTGGGGTTCGCCCGAAGAGAAGACCGACCCGACCCACCGTTCTGCACCACCTCATGGCGCGTTCAGACGTCCATTGGGGGGCACCATGCATCCCCCGTGTCGACCTCAGGATATCTAATATGTAGAAATGATACCGACGGGGGCCTCATCCTGGAACCCCAGGCGGCGCCGGTCCGCGGCCCTGCTGAAGTCCCTTCCGCACGGTATCCAGGCCGGTCCGTGCGGCCCAGCGCCTCGCGAGGCGTCAGGCCCTCAATTCCCTCTCAGGTTCCTCCGCACTTCCGCCAATCCGCCCCCGTCCATCGCCCGCGTGTAGCCCGCCTGCTTCAAGGCCTGGACCGCCACGGCGGATCTGGATCCGCTGGCGCAGTACACCAGGATTCCCGCGTCGCGCGCGATGCCGCGGCTCTCCAATGCCGCGACGTTGATCTTCGTCACAGGGATGCATATCGCGCCGGGCATGTGACCGAAAAAGAACTCGAGGCGTGAGCGCACGTCGATCAGCACGGTGACCTTCTTGTTGCGGAACTTCATCGGGTACCCGGGTTCGTTGTGGACGGCCCCATCGGCCGTGAAGGAAGCCGAAGTGTATCCAGGCGGGCGTTGGTAACCAATCCCTGCAGTCCTCCCAGACCTCCGCGCGAGGGCAGGGAAAGACCGGTCGCCGCTCTGGGGTGGCGCGTCCTATGCGCCACATCGAGCCGAGCCGATTCTCACCGGAGGGGCAAGACGAAGGTTCGGCGACTGTGCGCTTGACCGCCTCGCGGATCCGTGGGTCCAAGCCCTCAATGTCGGCAAGGCGGTCGAGCATTCATCTACAGCGTCCTTCCCCGGAGGACGGGTGACCTTCCAGGAGGACACGGCCATCTGACAAGGGCCGCCGTTCGGAGCGCCCTGGTCCTGGCGCGCAGCATGCAGTAGCGTCGTACGGGCCCTCCCGCCGGACTCCATCGGTCCCGGCATCATGAAGCGTCGACGAATCCTCGGTGTGGCCGCCCTCCTGCTCACCTGGCCCGTTTCGGCTCAGGCCCAGGTGGTCTTCGGCCACGTGCTGGACGGCCTCAGCGGACGGCCGCTCGCCACCACTGCGGTGATGCTCCTCGACTCCGCGGGATCGGCGGTGGGCTACGTCGAGAGTGATTCCCTCGGACGGTTCCGTTTCCGGGCTCCGGGACCCGGTCGCTATCAGGTGTATCTGGACCAGCTCGCCTACGAGGTGTTCATGACCGATATGCTCACGCTGCATGCGACCGACGAGCTGGAGCTCCTGCTTCGCATGACGCCCGTTCCCCTGGAGCTCGGTCGTGTCGTGGTAAGCGCGCAGAGACGCACCGCCCGTCTCGAGAAGCTGGGCTTCTATCGCCGGGAGCGCGTTACCATGGGCCACTTGCTCGGCCCCGAGGAGATCCAGGAGCGCCGGCCGCATGTCACCACCGACCTCTTCCGCCAGATTCCGTCGGTACAGCTTCGATGGAGCCCGGGCGGCTACATCGTGACGCTCCGACGCCTTTCGACGCTGGCCACGTCGGGGGGGTGCGCCATGAAGG
>JASFRY010000027.1:0-17082 GCA_050114675.1 Gemmatimonadota bacterium
CGGCGCTGCCTGTGGGTTCGTCGGGCTCCGTCTCTTCCACTCCGACGGTGAGGGTGAAGGGGCCGCTGTCTCCGCCCGCCTCCGCCACGAGCACGGCGGGAGGGTTGTCGTCATCGAAGGAGACCGTGGCGCTTTCCGGAGCGACCACCAAGGTGAGATCTGCCGATCCCTGCTGGTCCTGTTCGTCCGTGGCCGTAGCACGGATCACGTACGTGCCGTTTGGCAGACCCACCGCTCCCGACAGCTTCCAACTGCATGCGATGCGCCGAGTGCCGGAGGGGTACGTGCACGAGTTGGACGTGAGCTCGAGGAAGTCGGGGAGTCCGGTGGAGAAGCTCACTCCATCGGAGCTCCATTCCGTGTCTAGCCGCAGCCCGTCCGCCGCCGCATCCGTGGCGACGATCAACACCTCCTGCATCCCGTCGCTGTACTGCACCGTCTGCTGATCGGGCGTGACCTGCACCTCGGGTGGGAGGTCGTCGTTCCTGAACTCGCACGATACCGTCTCCCCGGGATCCAGGTCGATGGACGCAGTCTGGGTTTCCACATCCCACGTCGTTCCGTCGTCACCGGGGTCCTTGCAGGTGATGGCACCGAGCTCGTGGAACGGTGCCGGGGTGCCCTCCGTAACGTGATACGCTCCGGCGGGAACGTACTGGAAGGTCTGGGTACCGCCGTGGTCCAACGAGAAGGCGGATTCAGGAGCGGGGATATCGTGCGTGAACACGAACCCGCCCCGTGCGGCGTCGGCCGGATTCGTAACCTTCGAAATGCTGATGGTCCCCCGCGCCTGGTTCTCGAAGACGCACTTGACGGTGGCACCGACCCCAACCTCCACGTCGACTGTCCTCTCCTTCAGGTCCGGGGCGCCGACGGCCGCATCACAGTTGATCTTCGTCAGCCCGTACTCCGGGCCGGGATCGTCCTCCGTCAACGTGTAGGTGCCGGTGGGGATCGCTTCGAACCGCTTCTCGCCAGCGTCGTCCAGGGTGAACGCACCGAGATCCGGGCTACCCTCGAAGGAGAAGCCCACCCCTCCCGCTGGATTCGTCTCCTTCCAGACCACCAAGGTCCCTGTGGCCACCAGCCCTGCATCGACCGTCGTATTGTCCTCGTAGATCCAGAGGCCGAACGGAGCGGTCACGCCTGTGCCCAGGGCGTCGCTGTCCTTGGTGTCGTCCGTGCCGTGATCGGCGGCGGTCAGGACATAGTGCGCGGGCCGGGTGAAGCGGATCTGGTAGCCCGGAGGCATGTCAGGGCCGGGGAGACCTCCCGGCAGATTGCTGAATTGGTACCTCCCGTTCCCGTCGGTGTTGGTTTCCGCCAGGGCGCCTCCCCCCGGGAATTCGAGGATCTCTACCTTCACACCTGACAGTCCGGGCTCCCCTTGGTCCTGGATCCCGTCGCGGTCCAGATCCTCCCACACGAGATCCCCTACCGAAGCCGAGCGACGGTTGACCATGCCGGCGTCGATGGACTCCACCGGATCGTAGGGATACAGGACCACGAAGTAGTCCGTGCACCCGTCGGTGGGATCGGCGTCACTGTTGGTGGCAAGCGTGGCCTCGGGAGCGTGGTACTTCGTGAACTCGAAGTCGGTGGGCAGATGGAAACAGGGCTTGTAGGCCGGGCCACCGGTGCCTGGCAAACCCACGTCCAGGCCGGTGAAGCTGTAGGACCCGTCGGGGCTGGTGAAGGTCTCAGCGACCTTCACGGGCATGCCGCCGGGCCGGTAGAGGTCCACCTGGACACCCCCGATGCCAGGCTCCTCCGGGTCTTGAACGCCGTCGTAGTCCCAGTCCTCCCACACCCTGTCGCCGATGGACCCCGACGCGTAGTCGATCATGCCGGCGTCCATGGACAGGACCTCCTCATAGGGATAGAGAAGGAGATACCCCGGGCCCGTGCACCCGGTGGACGCTTCGACATTGCTGTCCGCATCACGATCGGTTCCCTCCCCCCGCGGAGAGAATCCGTAGTCGGGACCGTCGGCGTAGCTGAAGCAGACCTTGTAGGCAGGCCCGCCAGTGGCGGGCAGCCCGGTGTCGAGACCCGAGAAGCGGTAGTAGCCGTCTACATCGGTAGATGTGCTGGCGATGGCTCCGAAATGAGAATCGGTATCGTAGAGCTCGACCTCCACTCCAGCGATCCCCGGCTCTCCTTCGTCCTGAATCCCGTTGTAGTTCAGGTCCTCCCATACCCGGTCACCGATGGACCCCGACGCGTAGTTTATCATGCCGGCGTCCATGGACAGGACTTCTTGGTAGGGATAGACAAGGAGATACCCCGGGCCCGTGCATCCCGTGGACCGTTCGACATTGCTGTCCGCGTCGCGGTCGGTTCCCTCCCCTCGCGGAGAGAATCCGTAATCGGGACCGTCGGCGTAGCTGAAGCAGACCTTGTAGGCGGGCCCGCCAGTGGCGGGCAGCCCGGTGTCGAGACCCGAGAAGCGGTAGTAGCCGTCTACATCGGTAGATGTGCTGGCGATGGCTCCGAAATGAGAATCGGTATCGTAGAGCTCGACCTCAACGCCGGCGATCCCCGGTTCCCCTTCATCCTGGATGCCGTTGTAGTTCAAGTCTTCCCATACTCGATCCCCAATGACGCCGCTGCGGCGATTCCAGATCCCGGCGTCCATGAACCGGAGGACCTGCCCCGCCCCCAGGGCGAACTCCCCGCTCGAGCCATCCGAGTAGGCATCGCTGTTCACCGTGAGGTCCGCTCCCTGCCACCGCGGGCTGAACCGGAACTGCTCCGGCACGACGAACTCCAGGCGGTATTCCGCCGGGTCCCCTTCCGTCCCCCAGGGAAGCCCCGAGAAGGAATAGGTGCCGCCGGAGCTCGTGTACTGATAGTCCACGGCCTCTCCGGTTGTGGCATCGATGAGGTTGACCCGGATTCCCGGCACGCCGTCCTCTTGAGGAGTCCGGATCCCGTCGTAGTCCTTGTCCTCCCAGACCATCCCTCGAACACTTGCCAGCGCGTTGAAGACCCCGGCGTCCATGTGATCCCGGACCTGGCCCGGGGCAAAGGCGAACTGCCATGAGAGTCCAGATTCCGGATGCACGTCGCTGTCGAGGGAGGCGTCCCCTCCGACCTGGTAGGGGCTGAAGGCATGCTCATCGGGTGGCGTGACACGCAGCTGGTAGACGTGGGTCGGCCCCATGTGGTCGCCAAGGGTCCAGAGGAGACCCGCAAAGGAGTATTCGCCGTTCTCGTCCGTGGTGGCTTCCTCAGGCACGGCGAAGGGCTCGAGCTTCAGCAGCTGAACGGTCACTCCGGGCACTCCGGACTCTCCCGGATCCTGGATGCCGTCCTTGTCCAGATCCTCCCAGACCCGCCCCGTTACCGTACCCTGAGCATCGAAGACTCCGGCATCCAGGTCGACGGGGTTTTGCCCTGATCCGGGATAGAAGAGGAACTCACGGGTCAACCCGGTTTCCCGGTCCACGTCACTGTCGATGGACGGATCGTCGCCTTGGCGTTCCGGGCTGAAGATGTGGCCGTCGGGAGCCGTGACGTGGAGTCTGAAATACAGGCTCGCTCCCCCCGGACCCGGCTCGCTGTACGGAAGCCCCTCGAACACAAACTCCCCGTTCGCGTCGGTGGCCGCCTCCCGAACCGTCCCAGGTACAGACAGGAATTGGAGGTGCACCGCGACGCCCTCCACGCCATCTTCGCCGGCATCCTGGATACCGTCGTGGTCCAGGTCGTTCCATACCTTCCCCACGACCGACCCCATGGGATACATGCCGGCGTCGTAGGTCAGATCCTCTTCGGCTTCCGCCAGGAGCACCGATGTCTTGGCCGTGGTCGGATCGGGATCACTGTCGGCGGCGCGATCGGAGCCCTGTTCCCTCGGGCTGATGACGTAGTGTTCCGGTTTCACGAACTCCAGGGTATGGACGACGTTCGGCTCCACCTCCTTGAACAGATACTCGCCGGCAGCATCGGTCTGGGTGGTCTGGATCACCTTTCCGTCATACCAGAGATTGACGGTGACGCCTTCCAGCCCCGGCTCACCGGCATCCTGGATCCCGTCGGCGTCGGAATCCAACCACACCCGGTCGCCGAAGGAGGCCAAGGCCTCCACCGTGGAGAAGCTGGGAGCCAATGGCGTGGGTCGATCGTTGTCGTCCGAGCAGGAGAGGAAGAGCAGATCCCCCAGGGCGAGAACAAGAACCAGGATCGGGAGTCGCAGCGGGACGGAGGTGCGCATCATGCTCTCTCCTTGCGTCCGCGCCGCTGGTCCAGTCGAGGCACCTCGAAGGCAAGTCTGATCCGGACTGGATCCGGGGAAACGGAGTGCCCCCGAGCTGCCCGGGCGCACGGACGACAGGTGGACTGTGTTGCCTGTTCCCCTTTCTAGTGCAACGCAGTCAGTCCCGAGTTCTTCTCACGGTGGGGAGGCGAATCCGGTCAGCCCTCGAGGACGATGACGTCTGGACCTTCTCGCCGCGACGAGGTTCGATCGAACCCGAAAAGAAGGGCGGCTGAGAGGAAAGCGAGGCCTCCACAGCGATGCGGAGGGAGGGATGAGTCGTCGGTCAGCCCTCGTTGTCGCCGCTAGCCGCCAGGCCGTCCCAGAGCTTTCGCAGGTACTCGAAGGAGTAGATGCCCGTGTCATGGCCGTCGCTCCACACGAACTGGAGGGCATACCGGCCCACGTAGTGGATGGCTGTGGGGAAGACGTTCCCGGGGACCTGGTCGGGCGTGAGGGTGCGGATCCCCGTCATCTCGTCGACGCAGCCGGCGCAGGGGCACCGCAGACGGAGAAAGCGGGGTTCGTACTCCGACGTGACACCGTCGGCCCACACGATGCGCAGGCGTGCGCCGTCTTCGGTGGGTGCGATGTCGTCGGGTTGGAAGCGCGGGTCCGAGGGCACGGGTCCTCCTCTAGCGGTGGCTCTCGCCGAGCGTGTCGGCCAGAGCACGGAACGCCCTGCCCCGATGGCTTCGGGCATTCTTCTCGTCCCGGCTGATCTCGGCGAAGGTCTTTCCCAGCTCGGGATCGAAGAAGTATGGATCGTAGCCGAACCCTCCCCTCCCCCTGGGATGGTCCAGGATGACGCCCGGTGCCTCACCGCGGAAGACGGTGCGTCCCGGGTCCATTCCGGCGAGCACCGCGACGCACACGTAGCGTGCGGTGCGGCCCGAGGTCGGCGTCCCCTCCAGCAGGCGCACCAGGTGCCGGTTGTTGGCCTCGTCCCGCGCCTCTCCCTCCAGGCCCTCGTCGGGAGCGAAGCGCTTGGACCAGACTCCCGGGGCCCCATCCAGGGCGTCCACCTCGAGCCCGGAGTCGTCGGCCACGGTGGGAAGCGACGTGCGCCCATGAAAGTACTCCGCCTTGGCGCGGGCGTTGGCCTCGAACGTATCGAAGGCCTCCACCCCCTCTTCCACCGGATCGTACGCGACCCCGGCCTCATCCAGGTCCAGGACCCGTAGCTCCGGCACGGCGGTCAGGATCCGGCGGATCTCCCGCATCTTGTGGGCGCTGCGCGTCGCCACGACCAGCTCCACGGTCAGCGCCTTCCCACGGCCTCGGCCTGGACCGCCAGGAGCTCGTCGATGCCGCTCAGCGCCAGGTCCAGGAGCCGGTCCAGATCGGCCCGGGGAAAGGGGTCGCCCTCGGCGGTGCCCTGAACCTCCACGAGCCCTCCCCGCTCGGTGGCCACCACATTCATGTCCACCTGCGCCGACGAGTCCTCGGCGTAGTCCAGGTCCAGCCGGGGCTCTCCGTCCACGATGCCCACGCTCACCGCCGCGACCCGCTCCAGGACGGGGCTGCGCTCCACCAGCCCTTCCTGCAGCATCCACGCTCCGGCCAGGCTCAGCGCCACCCAGGCCCCGGTGATGGACGCGGTCCGCGTCCCTCCGTCGGCCTGGAGGACATCGCAGTCCAGGGTGACGGTCCAGGGGCCCATGAGCTCCATGTCGGTGACCGAGCGGAGAGAGCGCCCGATGAGCCTCTGGATCTCCCGGGTGCGGCCTCCCGCGCCGGTACGCTCCCGCCGAGTGCGCGTGTGCGTGGCCCGGGGCAGCATGGCGTATTCGGCGGTGACCCACCCGGCGCCGCTGGCCTCGCGCCACTTGGGGACCCCTTCGGCCACCGACGCCGTGCACAGCACCCGGGTGTTGCCCGCCCGGATGAGGCAGGAGCCCTCCGCGTAGGGAGCCACGCCCGTCTCCATCTCCACGGGGCGCAGGCCGTCGGCGCGTCGATCGGTCCTCTGGGGGGCCATCAGTCTCCTTCTTTGATTCGCTCGATGAGGTCGGTGGTGGAGTAGCCGTCCACGAACGGGATGAGGACGACCCGGCCGCCCGCGGCCACCACCTCGTCACGGCCCACCACCTGGTCCATGGCGTAGTCGCCTCCCTTCACCAGGACGTCGGGAAGAAGGGCGGACACCAGCGCCCGGGGCGTGTCCTCGTCGAAGAGGCACACGGCGTCCACACAGGCCAGGCCCGCCAGGACGTAGGCACGGTCCTCCTCGGCCACCAGCGGCCGGCCCGGTCCCTTGGAGAGCCTGCGTACCGAGGCGTCGGTATTGACGCCCACCACCAGCGCATCGCCCAGGGCCCGGGCCTCGCTCAGGTAGGCCACGTGGCCCCGGTGCAGGAGGTCGAAGCAGCCGTTGGTGAAGACCACCGTCTCGCGGCGCGGCCTGCCGTAGCGGTCGACCAGCGTTTCCCGGGTGAGGATCTTGTCCTCCGGCGCGCGGACCGTCATGCCCGGTCTCCGCTGAGCAGTGAGGCGGCCCCCCGGGCCAGGAGGAGCTCGGTCAGCGCCCGACCTGCGCCCTCGGGATCGTCGGTCCGGCCGGTGATGTCCCCCCGCACCACCCGGGTGCCGTCGGGAGACGCCAGCATCCCCCACATGCGGATCCAGGGGCCGTGGGGTACCGCCAGGGCACCCAGCGGAAGGTCGAACGCCCCGCCCCGAACGTCGAGGACCGCCACTTCGGCGCGGAACGCGGTGCGGCTGGCCCCATGCTCCATGTCGGAGCACCGCTTCTCGGCGGATGCGTCGTCGGCCCGCGTCAGGAGCACCAGAAGGCCCTGCGCCGGTCCGGGCACCCACGCTTTGGCGTCCAGGATCTCCGTGGCGCGCGAGGCGAGACCCAGTCGGCGCGCTTCCGCCGCGCCCAGGATGACCGCGTCGACGCTCCCGGAGCCGAGGGCGTGGCCGGGCCCGCCTCCATTCTCCGGGGCCACCGCCTCCGCGTCGGATCGGTGCGCCAGGAGGAAGCCCCGCCGTCGGACACCCCGCACCCCGACCCGGGCACCGTGGGGGAGGGTGGGAAGCGTCAGGGGGGCGTCCCTGGCGGGAAGGAGCACGTCCCTGGGCTCCTCCCGGGGGAGCACGGCCGCCATGCGCAGGTCGTCGGGGAGGTCGATGCACGCCCTCCCTCGGAGGAGCGCCGCCCGCACGCGTCCCTGGGTGAGGGCCCGGAGAACGGCGGGGGCGCCATCGTCCATGGTCTCGAGGGCGACGGGGACCCCCCCGCCGCGAAGGGTGCGCTCCAGCCGCGCCGCTTCCTCGTTCAACTCCGGCGTCGTGGCCATGGAGAGGGTGGTGCTCTGTGCCACCGGAGGCCGGTCCTCGCCGTCAGAGATACAGGAAGAGGGAGAAGCCCAGAAGGAGCGCCACCCAGAGGAGCATACTCCCGGTGGGCCACGTGCGGGAGAGGGGCCCCTTGGGTCCGTGTCCCCTGGCGGTGGCCCTGATCCCACCCCGCACCAGCCCCAGGACGAATCCCCGCACGGCGCCGTCCACCACCGCGGTCCCCCGGGCCACGCCCCGCACCACCCGCATGCCGAGCCAGCGGAAGCTCCAGTCGGCGTCCAGATTGATGGCCCGGAGCTCGGGCGGATAGATCCCCGTCCTGATCAGGACGAACACCGCCAGGATGCCGAAGACCAGGAGCTGGGTCTGGGTGAGGACGTGGGTGACGTCGTAAGGCCAGTAGTCCACCGCATAGGGCAGCAGGCCATAGAGGATCTGGGGATGCACTCCGATGCCGATGCACAGCGCCGCGCCGATGGACATGGCGATGAGCATGTTCTTCGGAGGCTCCTTGGTGCGGATCCCCGAGTCGTGGCCGAAGAAGGCGAAGTAGGGGATCTTGATGCCCGCGTGCTCCAGTACGCCCGCGGAAGCGAAGAGGAGCGGGAGCCACAGCCAGATGTGCCCTTCCTCCAGCGCCGCCGACATGATCATGGACTTGGTCACGAAGGCGCTGAAAAGGGGGAAGGCGGAGATCGAGGCCGCTCCGATGATGCACAGCGTGGCGGTGAAGGGCATGGTCTTGTAGAGCCCGCCCAGGTCCGACCCCTTGGTACGCCCCGTCATGTACATCACGGCGCCCATGCTCATGAAGAGCAGGCCCTTGAAGATGACGTCGGCGAAGGCGTGGGCCACCGCGCCGTTCACCGCCAGCGCAGAGCCGATGCCGATCCCCGTCACCATGAAGCCGATCTGGTTGATCATGCTGTAGCTCAGCACGCGGCGCAGGTCGTTCTCGATGACGGCGTAGAAGATGGGGAAGCACGTCATCACCACACCCACGTAGATGAGCAGCTCGGTGCCGGCGAAGCCCCGGGCCAGGGCGTAGACCGCCACCTTCGTGGTGAAGGCGCTCAGGAAGACCGTCCCCGACGGGGTCCCCTCGGGATACGCATCGGTGATCCACGTATGGACCAGCGGGAAGCCCGCCTTGATGCCGAAGGCCAGGAGGATGAGCCAGGACGCCGCCGAGCCGTCCAGGCCGATGTGGCCGAACGCCACCGAGTCGTGCCGGTACGCCCACATCAGCGCGCCGGACAGGAGGATCACGCCCGACACCACGTTGATGACCAGGTAGCGGATCCCGGCCCGGATCGCCCGCTCGGTCCCCGACGTCCAGATGAGGAACACCGACGTGAACGCCAGCAGCTCCCAGAAGACGAAGAGGGTGATGAAGTCCCCGGCGAAGACGGCGCCCAGGGCGCTGCCGGCGTAGAGCAGCCCCGCGGTGTGCTGGATGCGCGGGTGCTCGTCCTCGCCCAGGTGGAGCGCGTACAGGTTCGCGATGAGGGCGGCGATGTGGAAGAGCACGCCGAAGAGCATGCTCAGCTTGTCCACGCGCAGCACGACGAGCTGATAGCCCAGTAGCGGCAGGTGGACCTCTGTTCCGGACTGGAGCGCCAGGAGGCTCAGCCCGCCCACCACGGGCACGAGGAGCAGGACCGCCTTGCGCACGACTCCGCGGGTGGCCGCGACCAGGATCGCGCCCACGAAGAAGAGGACGAACGGAGGCAGGCTACCGAGCATCGTAGTAGTCCTCCGGCCGCATCACGAGACGCCTGAGCCCCTTGGCCGCGAGCACCAGGATGACGATCCCCACGAAGCCGTACAGGGGATAGAACTCGACCACGTGCTCCCAGGGGTGCTCCGTATGGCGGTGCACGAGGAGGTCCAGCGCCACCAGCACGGCGCTCACCACGTAGAGCACCATGAAGAGGCGGTTGCGATTCTCCCTGCGGTCCCAGACGCCCGGCTGCTGCGACGGCTCCTCGAGCCGGGCCCGCGGTCCCAGAGGCTGAGCCGGGGGCGGGCTTCCGTCCCGGAGCGGCGGATGTCCGGTGTCGTGACTCATCGGGCCACCACCATGGTCATCAGTTCATAGAAGGGCTGGGGCCACAGGAAGAGCGCCACGGTGGCTGCCGCCGTGATGAGGATGGCCACCAACGACGGCCACGGAGCCTCGTGGATCCCCTCCGGCCTGTGCGCATCCTCCGGCGGCTTGCTGAAGAAGGCGCGCACCGGGACCTCCAGGAGGTATACGAGGCTCAGCAGCGAGCTGACCATGAGGACCGCCAGAAGGCCGTACTGTCCGGCTTCCAGCGTTCCCAGACCCAGGAACCACTTGCTCCAGGCACCGCCAGCCGGGGGCACGCCGATGATGCTGAGCGACCCCACGAAGAACGCGGCGAAGGTGACCGGCATCTGACGTCCCAGGCCCCGCATGCGGCTGATGTCGGTCTCGTGGGCCGCCACCAGGACCGCGCCGGCCCCGAAGAAAAGGGTGATCTTGCCGAAGGCGTGCATGGCGATGTGCATGCCGCCCCCGATGACGCCGTAGGAGTTGGCCAGGAGCGCGCCCAGGACGATGTACGAGAGCTGGCTGATGGTGGAGTAGGCCAGCCGGGCCTTCAGGTTGTCCTTGGTGAAGGCCACGAGAGAGCCCAGGATGATGGTGGCCGCGGCGATCCAGGCCAGCCATTCGGTGGACGGCAGGGTGCGCAGCAGGTCCAGGCCGAAGACGTAGATGGCCACCTTGAGGATGGTGAAGACGCCTGCCTTCACCACCGCTACGGCGTGGAGCAGCGCGGATACCGGGGTGGGCGCCACCATGGCGGCGGGGAGCCAGCGGTGGAAGGGCATGACCGCCGCCTTCCCCACCCCGAAGACGTAGAGCACCAGGAGGGTACCCAGCACCGTCTTGGAGGCGGTTCCCGCCAGGATGCCGCCGGGCCGGAACTCCACGGTCCCGGCCAGCTCCCACGTCCAGATGATGGCCAGGAGCTGGAAGGCCACCGACGTGGTGAGGAGGATGCCCAGGTAGATGCGCCCCGCCTTGCGCGCTTCCTCCGTCCCGTGGTGGGTCACCAGGGGGAAGGTGCACAGCGTGAGCGCCTCGTAGAAGGCGAACAGCGTGAACAGGTTGGCCGAGAAGGCCACCCCCATGGCCCCGGCGATGGACACGGCGAAGAAGAAGTAGAAGCGGGTCTGGTGCTCCTCGTGGTGCCCGCGCATGTAGCCGATGGCGTACAGCGAGGTGATGATCCAGAGGAACGAGGCCACCAGGGCGAAGAGAAGGCCCAGGGGCTCGACCTGGAGCCCCAGCGGCACGCCCGGCACCACCTCCACCAGCGTGAGGGTGGCGGTGGCGCCGGCCCGTATGGGCTCCACCATGGAGAGGACCACCGCGAAGGTCGCGGTGGACATCACCAGCGTGGCCGCCTCGCGCAGGTTGGGCCACTTGCCCAGCGCCAGCACCAGCAGGCCGGCGACGATGGGAAGGGAGACGGCGAGGGCCGCCAGCGCACCGACGCTCACGGGCCCACCCCCAGCAGTGACTGGGCGGCCCGGATGGCCACGCCCGTGGTGAGCTTGGCGTTGATGCCGAAGTAGAGATTGGCCAGGACCAGAATCCAGGTGGGCACCAGGAGGCTCAGCGGCGCCTCCTGGATCCCGTGGTCTTCGGGCGAGGGCCGGAAGTAGGCCACCTCCACCACCTTCCAGACGTAGATGACGGCCAGGAGCGAGCCCACGAGCACTACGACGGCAATGGGCCACAGCCCCTGCTCCAGGGCGGCACGCACCAGGTACCACTTGCTGATGAAGCCCACCGTGAGCGGTACGCCGATGAGGCTGAGCCCGCCCAGAACGAAGGCGGCCATGGTGAAGGGCATGGTGCGGCCCAGCCCCGACATGGCCTCGATGCGCACCGAGCCCACCCGGTACATGACGCACCCCATGGCCATGAAGAGCGCCCCCTTGATGAGGGCGTGATTGAAGAGGTGCAGGATCCCGGCGGCCACCCCGAACACCGACGCGAGGCTGATGCCCAGCACCATGTAGCCGATCTGGGCCACGCTGGAGTAGGCCAGCATGCGCTTGGCATTGCCCTGGTAGATGGCCGACAGCGACATGGCCAGGATCGCCACCAGCGCCAGCGGCGTCAGGATACGGTCCAGGTGCATCACGTCGAAGGAGAACGCCGCCCCGAAGATGGTGAAGAAGAACCGGAGCAGCATGTACACGGCGACCTTGGTGGCCGTGGACGCGATGAAGGCCGTGACCGTGGACGGCGCGTAGGAGTAGGCGTTGGGCAGCCAGAGGTGGAGCGGGAAGAGAGCCAGCTTGAGGCTGATCCCCACGGTGAGGAAGGCGAACGCCACCGGGATGGTCCGGCTGCCGGCCACGGCGGGAATGCGCTGGGCCAGGTCCGCCATGTTGAGGGTGCCGGTCATGACGTACATCAGCCCGATGCCGATGACGATGAACGTGGCGCCCGAGCTCCCCATGATGAGGTACTGGTACGACGACGTGAGCGCCCGCCGGTCCGGACCCATGGCGATGAGGGCGTAGGCCGACAGCGACGAGATCTCCAGGAAGACGAACACGTTGAAGACGTCGCCGGTGATGGCGATGCCCAGGAGGCCCGTCATGCAGAGGATGAGGGCCGTGTAGAAGAGGGGGATCCGGTCCTCCTCCACCTCGCGCGCGACGCTGGCCCGCGCATACGGCATGACCGCCGCGGCGATGCCCGAGACGATGAGGAGGACGAAGGCGTTGACCTCGTCCACCCGGTAGGCGATGCCCCACGGCGCGGGCCAGCCCCCGATCTCGTAGTCGATGGCGCCGTGGGCCATGACCCGGCTGAGCAGCACCATGGCCACGCCGAATGCCCAGAACGACGAGAGGAGGGCGACCAGCCAGGACCACCTGGGCCTGCGCACGAGCGCGGCCACGGGGGCCGACAGGAGCGGGACGACGACCTGGAGGACGGGCAGGTTCTCGCTGATCACATCACGTCGTCCTGCTCATGGATCTCGTCTTCCTCGATGGTCCCGTAGGCTTCGTTGATCCGCACCACCAGGGCCAGACCCACCGCCAGCGTCGCCACACCGACCACGATGGCGGTGAGGATGAGCACGGAGGGGATGGGGTTGGTGTAGACGACGTGCTCCTCGCCGCCCTCCAGCAGGATGGGCGCCGTGCCTCCGAAGACCTTGCCCATGCTGATGTAGAGGATCATCACCGAGGTCTGGAAGACGCTGAGCCCCACCAGCTTCTTCACCAGGTTGCCCCGGGAGATCATGGTGTAGAACCCGATCATCATCAGGCCCACCACGATCCAGTAGTTGTAGAGTCCCAGGAGTCTCACGGCGTCAGCTCCTGCGTCCGGCGAAGGCGTAGAAGATGGAGACCATGACGCCGAAGACCGTGACCAGCACGCCGAACTCCACGGAGAAGATCCCCCAGTGCTGCCCGTGCTCCGGATTGTGGAGGAGGACGTTGTAGTCCAGGAACCCACCGCCCTTGAGGATCGTCACCACGCCGGTGCCGGCGTAGATCATGATGCCCACCGCCGAGCATACGTAGACGGCCATGGGAGGCAGCACCTTCTTCACGTTCCCAAGTCCGTAGACCAGCGCATAAAGGATGAACGCCGCGGCGAAGATGACGCCGGCCTGGAATCCCCCGCCGGGCCCGTAGTCGCCGTGGAACTGCACGTAGAGGGCGAAGAGCAGGATGTAGGGAGTGAGGAACTTGGTCCCCACACGCAGGATCACCCGGTCATCCATGCGCGCCTCCCCGTTGGCGCTCCTCGGCACTCCCTTCACCGGCGATCTCTGCGTCCCGCCGGTCCGGCTCCCACGGCGCACGGGGCCGGGGGCCCCGGGCCAGGAGGAGGAGCACTCCCACGACGGCGGTGAAGATGACCGTGGTCTCGCCCATGGTGTCGTAGCCCCGGTACGAGGCCAGGACCGAGGTGACGATGTTGGGGATCCCGATCTCGTGACCCGACTCCTCGATGTAGCGCGGCGCCACGTGGAGGTGGGCCGGGTTGTCGGGCTGCCCGAAGGGCGGCATGTCCAGCGTGCCGTACATGAGCACGCCCCCGGTGACCAGCACCACGAAGAGGGGGAGGATGGGCCGGTGGGCCGGCCTCTTCTCCTCGTGCCCCACCAGGGCCAGGGAGCCCAGGAGGAGCACCGTGGAGATCCCCGCGCCCACGGCCGCCTCGGTGAACGCCACGTCCACGGCGTCCAGAAGCGTCCACAGCACGGCGGAGAGGAGCGAGTAGATCCCCGCCAGCATGACCACGGCGAAAAGGTTCCGGATGCGCAGGAGGGCGAGGGCGGTCACCGCGAGGAGCGCGAGCACGGCGATGTCGACGACGGCATCCACGGGCTACTCCTCCGGGAGGGGCGCCCGGTACGGCTCGACCTTCCCGGAGAGCGCGGCGCGCGCCAGGGCATGGGTGCCGATGGGGCTGGTGAAGAGCAGGAAGCCGTAGACGAGCAGGAAGCGCAGCGTCACCAGGCTCAGCCCGGTCTGGAAGCACATTCCCAGGATGAGGAAGCCCGCGCCCATGGTGTCGGTCATCCCCGCCGCGTGGAGGCGGGTGAAGATGTCGGGCATGCGCACCACGCCGATGGTTCCGACGATCATGAACAACAGGCCGGCCAGGATGCTGATCCAGGAAAGGACGTCGAGAACGAGGTGGAGCATCATTCGATCCCGAGGTGGCGCTGGCGGCCCAGGTCGCGGTACTCGCAGTACTTCAGCACGGCGATGGTCCCGATGAAGTTGATGAGCGCGTACACGAGGCTCAGGTCGACCCAATCCGGGCGGCCCGTGAGGAACCCGATGACGGCCAGGAGCACCACCGTCTTGGTGCCGAAGGTGTTGACGGCCAGGACCCGGTCGTAGACGGTGGGGCCCAGCAGCGCCCGGATCATCGCCAGCGTCATGGAGACGAGGATTCCGGCTGCGGCTACGGAGAACATCAGAGGCTGCCCCCCTGCTCCACCCAGGTGCAGCGTTTGTCCATCTCGTCCTCTTCCCGGCCGTCCACGTCGATCCATGTAAGGGAGTGGATCTCCAGATCGTCACCGCGGACGCCCGTGGTGATGGTGCCCGGGGTGAGCGTGATGGAGTTGGCGTAGATGGCCCGGCCCACGTCGGTCTTCTGGCTGGCGCGGTAATGGACCAGGATGGGGCTGATGGGGAGCGACGGGGTCAGGATGATCTTCGCCACGCGGAGGTTGGCGAGGAACACCTCCTTCATCAGCCACGGGAAGTAGAGCCAGAATCGCCCCCCCAACTGGATGGGGAGCCCCTCCTGGTCCACCACGTCCATGCGCATGGCCAGATAGACGACCAGCGCGACAGACGCGATACCGAAGCTCATGAGGAGGGGTTCGAAATGGCCCGACAGGACGAGCCAGAACCCGTAGAGGATCGCACCTAGACCGACGGCTCGGAGCAACGGCGTTCCCTGGCTTGATTCACGTTTTCCGTGGGGCGACGAGGCCCTCCGGGCGAAACGGAGGCCGAATCTACCAGTTGGACTGCGCTCCGTCCACTATCTTCTGCAGCAGCACCTTGACCGCTTCCTGGCGGCCCACGTCCTCGGTCTCCGACTCGAGGAACTCGCCCTGGGCCATCACGTTCTGGTCCTCCCACAGGACGACGTTCTCGACCAGGTCCACGATCTGGATGCTCACGCTGATGCGTACCTGCCGCTGGTTGACCTGGGGGGCCTGGCCCGGCTGGCCCGCCCGGTAGCTGGGGACGACCACGTCGTAGCTGTTCACGGTGCCCCGCACCACGGCGTCGGCCACGTCCTCACCGGCCGTGCGGATCCCCAGCGCGCCGGGAAGCTGGCGCAGGAGCTCGTCGTAGATCTCGCCGGACAGCTCGAAGCGGGCCGTCTTGTTGTCGAAGGGGGCCACGGCGATGGTCTTGATGTGCTCCGGTGGGAAGCTGCCTGCCCGGAACGAGTAGATGCATCCCGATACGGCCACGAGGAGGGGCACCACGGCGGTCAGCCTGCGCGGGAGCCGGCTCATGGATGGACGCCCTGGGCGGAGGGGTCCCAGATGTCCGGCGGATACGATTCGACGCGCTCCACGCTCTCCCTCGTGAGCTTCAGCTCGCGGAATGCCGCGAGGTTGCGGTACGTGGCCTCGGCAGGATAGCGGCTCCCGTCGTCCAGGCCCAGCTCCACCCGCTCCACGGCGTGGCCGCCCTGGAGCAGCTCCAGGGCGGTCATCCGTCCGTCGGTCACCCGGAAATCCAGCTCACGACCGTCGGCGTACCGATAGCGGAGCTGGGTGGCGCCTCCCTCGAGGCGGTCGGCGCCCAGGAGCTCGATCCCCATCTGGGGACGAAAGACGCCCAGCACGCCCCACATGAGGTCCGGAGGGGGAAGAATGTTCTTCGGGGCGCCGGGCGGCAAGCGCAGATCGCCGTCCACCAGGGCCGCGCGCACCACGGTCTCCCCATTGCCGAGAAAGAGGTCCAGGCGCGCCTTGTAGGGCGGCTCGATGCGGGCGACGCCCCTTCCCTTCACCCGCACGCCCGCTTCGTTGAGCTGCCAGGCGAACACGACGCGTATGGGCTCTTCGAGCGCCGTGCGCTCCTCCAGCGCCAGCGCGAGCTGCTGGGGGTCCACCGCAGGTGCCACCACGGCCGGACGGCTGGGTGCGCACGCCGCCACGCCCAGGAGGGCGGCGGCCGCGACCAGGGTCCGGGGGGTGGGTCGGCGTGACGGCATGGGCGGTAACCTAGGGTGTGGTGCGCGGAGGTTGAAGCGGTCTCGGCTCACGAATCGACGCTCCTACACCGGGAGCCGCGTGTCCGTTCGTCGCCGGGGGCCGTCGGACAGGGGAGCAGGCGTACGGCGCGAGGGTCCCCGAGGTGGCCCGGGGCTTGTGACCGTCTGCCCGACCCGTCATCCTTCCGCCGCGATGAAGCCTCGACCGGTCTACCTGGCATCGGATGTCCACCTGGGTGCCGTTCCCCCCGAGCGGGAGCGGGCGTTCCTGTCGTGGCTGGAGCACACGCCGGACGTGGCATCACGCGTGGTGATCAACGGCGACCTCTTCGACTTCTGGTTCGAGTACCGGTCGGGCATCCCCTCGGGGTACGATGCGGTGCTCTCCGCCCTGCGTGCGTTGGTGAAGGGGGGCATGCCCGTCACCCTCATGGGCGGAAACCACGACTGGTGGGGGGGGCGCTACCTGCGGGAGGAGATCGGCGTCGAGTTCCTGCAGGAGCCGGTCGTGCGCTCGTGGGGCGGTCTGCGGACGTTCATGGCCCACGGAGACGGCCTGGGCCGGGGAGATCTCGGATACCGCGCGCTGAAGCTCCTGCTGCGCGGCCGGCTCACCCGTATCGCCTTCGGTCTGCTCACGCCGGGCCTGGGCGACCGGATCGCCGGGCGCGTGTCCAAGACCGGGCACCGCTGGGACGCGCCCACCGCCGACGATCGTGCCCGCTCCGGGGCTCTGGAGTCGTGG